>CAKZOF010000078.1 GCA_937135995.1 uncultured Pyrinomonas sp. | reverse complement strand
CGCAACCGCGCGACCGATCGCGCGGCCAAGAGAACATACAACGAGCCGGAGAGAATTGACAACGCGACGCGAAACTGCCAACCTTGCACGTCGGAAGAACTTTCGCTCGAGAGAAATTTCGATCGCTGCGGGCGTTCGCTCCAACGTCCGTTTTCGGACCAGAGCGCCCGAAGAAACTTGAAGGAGAAGAGAAGATGGCCGACATTCAACGCACAGCTGAAGCGACATGGACCGGAGGTCTGCGCGATGGCGCGGGCAAGATCGACAGTGCAAGCGGCGTGCTGCGCAACACCGCGTACAGCTTTGCGACACGCTTCGAGCAATCGCCGGGGACCAACCCCGAGGAACTGATCGCCGCCGCGCACGCAGCCTGCTACAGCATGGCCTTTGCCGCCACGCTCGAACGCAAAGGGCACAAACCCGAGAGCATCACGACGCGAGCCACCTGTACCGTGGCGCCACAACCGACTGGCGGCTTCAAGATCACGCGCGTCAAGCTCGAAACGCGCGGCCGGGTTGCCAACCTCGACGGTGAAACTTTCGCCGCCATCGCACGCGAAGCCGAGCAAGCCTGCCCCGTTTCCAACGCGCTGCGCGGCGGCGTCGAAATCGAACTCGACGCGAAACTCGACGAACAAGCGGCCTCCGCCTGACGCGCGACTTCGTTGCCGCAACCTTGCGGAGCCTTCCAGCGGCTCCGTGTGGCCGGAAGGCTCCGCGTAATCGAACCGCAGAGCGTCGGTTCTTTGAGCCTTGGTGTTTCGAGCGCGGCGCGACCGACCGCGACGAAGCGTGGAGCCTTGGCAAGCTCGTATGCCGTGGCCTGATTTCCAACCGCCGGCCCGTTTGCGTGGCACGCAGAAGAGCGCCATCCGTCAGCTCTTCGATCGCGCGCCGGCAGGTAGCATCAATCTCGGTCTCGGCGAACCGGATCTTCCGACGCCCGACGTCATACGGCGCGCGGCGGTGCGAGTCGTTCTCGAAGAGCAGAACGGTTACACGACGCACGCTGGACTGGCGACGCTGCGCGAGTTGATCGCACGCGACTACCCGCCCTTCATCACTTCACCAGAACAAGTGATCGTCACCGCTGGCTCGCAAGAAGCGCTCTATCTGGCGCTCATGACACTGGTCGACCAAGGCGACCGCGTGCTGCTGCCTGATCCCGGCTTCGTCGCCTATCCGACCATTGTGCGCATGGCGGGCGGCGAGCCGGTCTTCTACCGCCTGCCGAGCGCGAGCGACTTCGCCTTCGATCCGGCGGAATTCCGCCGCCACCTGCAGGATCGGCGGATCAAAGCCGCGGTGCTTATCAGTCCGTCGAACCCGACCGGCCGCGTGCTGGCGCGGGCGGAGCTTGCGCAGATCGCCGAGCTGCTGGACCATTTCGGCGCGTGGGTCATCAGCGACGAGATCTATCGCGAACTGTACTACACCGCGGAACGGCCCGCTTCGCTGGCGGAACTCTATCCGCGCACGGTGGTCATCGGCGGCTTGTCCAAGGCGCTGAGCATGACCGGGTGGCGTTTGGGTTGGCTCTGTGGCCCGCCCGACGTCGTGCGCGCAGCCCTCGTGCTCCACGGCTACGTGACGACGTGCGCTTCGACCATCTCGCAAAAAGCGGCGCTGGCCGCATGGACCGAAGAAGCGGAGGAAGCGCGCCGCCAGATTCGGGCGACCTTTCGCGCGCGTCGCGACCTACTGCTCGATCTCGTTTCGCGGCGCTTGGGCCGCCGTGCCGTCCTTCCCGAAGGGGCCTTCTACGCCATGCTCGATGTAAGCGACCGTGGCCGTTCGGCGGAGGTCGCCGAACAACTGCTCGCCGGCGGCGTCATTACCGTGCCCGGCTCCGCTTTCGGCGCGGAAGCAGAAGGGTTCTTGCGCCTCTCCTTCTGCGCGCACGAAGCGGCGCTCGATGAAGGCATCAGCCGAATCGCACAGGTGCTCGGCTGATGGCGCGCCCAGACGCTTGCGGATAACGCCGGTTGCTCGCAAGCCGCGGAACCGCTGTCCGCCAACGCGGCGGCTTTGCTCACGCGCCGGTTGAAACGACGAAAACGGACGAATCCCGTTCGCTGCGCGACGCCACTTCCGAACCAGCTCTCGCTGAAAAGCGGCGCTTGAAAATCATTGATTTATAGCCGCAAAGCGCGCGAAAAGGCCGCTCATGACCAGCTTGACACTCGGTGGGGGTTGCACTACGATGAACTTGTGCAACGATTCTCAAACTCCGAACAAGGTCGTCGGGATCACCGCTCGAGTTGAGGGAACCGATGTTCGATCTGAAAGCCTATCTGCCGATCCTTTTGATGTTCATCGTCGCGGCCGGCTTCGCCGTCTCGCAAATCGTTCTGTCTCAATTAATTGGACCGAAGAAGCGGACGCCCACCAAACTCATGCCCTACGAGTGCGGCAAGGATCCGGTCGGCTCCGCGCGCGAGCGTTTTTCCGTCAAGTTCTACTTGGTCGCGATGATCTTCGTGCTGTTCGACATCGAGTTGATCTTTCTCGTTCCGTGGGCGGTGGTCTTCAAGCGTCTTTCCGGGCCGGAGTTCGGGTTGGGAACGCTGATGTACGTCGAGATGATGCTCTTCATCGCGCTGCTGTTCGTTGGCTTCGTTTACATCTGGAAGAAGGGCATCCTCGATTGGAGTCAGACGGCGCGGCAAGAGGCGCTGGTTGAAGCCGAACTTCTCGAGGAACAAACCGACAGGGAGTTGCGACGCGCCGCTTGATCGGGTCGAGGGCGGATTCGCTTCGGCGAATCATGGAAGGGAGAGTTGGACGATGGGCCTAGAGAACATTTTGACCGAGTCGTTGCCGGAGGTGCTGACGACGCGGCTCGATTCGCTGGTCAACTGGGCGCGCAAGTCGAGCCTCTGGCCGGCGACCTTTGGGCTCGCGTGTTGCGCCATCGAGATGATGAACGCGACGAGTTCGCGCAACGATCTGGCGCGGTTCGGAGCCGAAGTCTTCCGTGCTAGTCCGCGGCAGGCAGACGTGATGATCGTCTCGGGGCGCGTCTCGCGCAAGATGGCTCCCGTGCTGCGCCGCATCTACGACCAGATGCCGGAGCCGAAGTGGGTCATTTCGATGGGCGCGTGCGCCACGTCGGGCGGCGTCTTCGACAACTACGCCATCGTGCAGGGTGTAGACAAGATCGTGCCCGTGGATGTGTATATCCCGGGCTGTCCGCCGCGTCCTGAAATGCTCGTGCACGCCATCATGATGTTGCAGGAGAAGGTGGCGAAAGAATCGTTGCGCGACCGCAAGGACGCGCCCGAGGAAGAATCGCGCCACGCCGTTTTGCCGGGCACGCTGCCCGTCACGGACGAGACGACGCGCGAGGCCAACGTCGTACCGGAATCGCGTCCCTACACGATCGCGTCGCGCCACGAACGGCGGCGCTCTTCATGATCGAGACTCAAACGAACGGGTGATCAATGGCCGAAGAGCAGAAGAGTGCGCAGAAAGTCGCGCCGCTGCCGCTCGCGCAACTGGTAGCGGCGCTCAAGCGTGAGCATCCCGAATGGATCAGCGAAGTGCGCGAAGCGCTTGGCGAGACGACCATCATCGTCCCGCGCGAACACCTGATCGAACTCTGCCGCTACCTGAAGACGACGCCCGGATATGACTTCAACATGCTGGTTGACATCTGCGGCGTCGATCGCGGGCCGGAAGCAGAACCGCGCTTCGAGGTCAACTACCATCTCTTCTCGACGGTGAGCTATCACCGGTTGCGTCTGAAAGTTTTGCTCAACGAAGACGACGTGCATGTGCCGACGGCGACGGTAGTGTGGCGCACGGCCAACTGGCACGAGCGCGAAACCTATGACATGTTCGGCATCATCTTCGATGGGCACCCCGATCTGCGGCGCATCCTCTTGCCGGAAGATTGGCAAGGACATCCGTTGAGAAAGGATTTCCCGCTGCGCGGCTATGAACCGTACAGCTTGAAGTAGGCGCGATAGGGCGTTTCGGAGAGGACGCCGATGGCAACGCAACTGACGCAATCGTTCACGGTCGCCGATCTCGAAGCTCTGCCGGAAGACGGCAACAGGTATAAGCTGATCGGAGGCGAACTATTCGTGTCGCGCGCGCCACGCCTTTTCCATCAACTGTCGCTAAAAAACATCCTCGGGCCACTTTTCGTCTTTCTCGAAGAGAACCCGATCGGCGTGGTCGTTCCGGAGCCGGGCGTCATCTTCGGCGAACACGATGCGGTGCAGCCCGACATCGTCCTCATCTCGGCGGAGCGGTTCGATGAAGCCGTCTCTCCAGATGGCGAGCTGATCGCCGCGCCGGATCTGGTGATCGAGATACTTTCGCCGGACAAACAGAACGCGCGGCGCGATCGCGAGTTGAAGCGCAAGCTCTACGCCGCGCACGGCGTGAAGGAGTGCTGGATCGTGGACCAGCTCGCCCTGCGCGTGGAAGTTTACCGTCTCGGACCGGAAGGGTTGAAGCTCGCCGAAACGCGCGACGTAGGCGAGCAGGTGACATCGCCTTTGCTGCCCGGTTTCAGTCTGCCGGTGGCGAAGATCTTCAAGTTCTCTGTGAGCAAACGATGAGCACGACCGTTGGGAACATTCCGCCGCAGTTTGAAGTCATCGACCGTCCGCTCGAGACGCAGATGACCCTTTCGATGGGTCCGCAGCACCCTTCGACGCACGGCGTGTTGCGTCTGGAGTTGGTGCTCGACGGCGAGATGGTCGTCAAATGCGTGCCCGACATCGGCTATCTCCACACGGGGATGGAGAAGCTGTTCGAGTACAAGAAATACCAACAAGGCATCGTCATCACGGACCGGATGGATTACTTGAATCCGCTCGGCAACAACTTGGGCTACGTGATGGCGATCGAAAAGCTTCTGCAACTGGAGATCCCCGAACGCGCGCAGATCATCCGCGTGATGATGTGCGAGCTGCAGCGCATCGCCTCGCACATGGTCTGGTTGGGAACGCACGCGCTCGATCTCGGCGCGATGTCGGTCTTCTTCTACGCTTTCCGCGAACGCGAGAAGATCCTGAACTTGATCGAAGCGGCGTCGGGTGGGCGTTTGACGCCGTCATACTTCCGCGTCGGCGGCTTGATGATGGATCTACCGCCGGGGTTCGAGCGGCGCGTGCGCCAATTTCTCGATACTTTCCCCAAAGCGCTCGACGATTTTCACACGCTGTTGACTGAAAACAAGATCTTCCAAAAGCGCACGCAAGGGATCGGCGTCATCTCCGCCGAAGATGCCATCGACTGGGGCGTCACCGGCCCATCGCTTCGCGGAAGCGGCGTCAAGATCGACGTGCGCAAAACGAACCCGTATTCGGGTTACGAGACCTACGACTTCGAGATCCCGGTCGAAACCGGCGGCGATGTTTGGTCGCGCTACATGGTGCGGATGCGCGAACTCGAAGAGTCGTTGAAGATCGTCCGCCAAGCGCTCGACCGCTTGCGTCCCGGTCCGGTCAAAGCGGATGCGCCGAAGGTGGTCTTGCCCGAGCGCGAAGCGATGAAGACGCACATGGATGCGCTCATCCACCATTTCTTGATCATCGCCGAAGGCTTCAACGTGCCGCCCGGTGAGGTCTACCACGCGATCGAAGGCTCCAAGGGCGAACTCGGGTTCTACATCAAATCGGACGGCGGACCGCGTCCGGCTCGCGTGCACGTGCGCGCGCCGAGCTTTGTGAACCTTTCGGCGCTGCCGCATATGGTCACGGGCGAGATGATCGCCGACGTGGTCGCCGTGATCGGTTCGATCGACATCGTGCTCGGAGAGATCGACAGATGATGGGCGTTTCGGGGAAGCAGGACGTTCGTGAACTTCCCCCTCGCCTCGCTGAATGAACCATGAACCCTTTACCGAAAGAGATCGAAGAGGAGATCCAAAGCTTTTCGCCGGAAGTCGAGGCCGAAATAG
>CAKZOF010000077.1 GCA_937135995.1 uncultured Pyrinomonas sp. | reverse complement strand
CTTGTCCGAAATTGGCGACCGGAGGTGCACCCGACACGCTCGACAGAATGAGCAGCGTGATGGCCGCCACTTGCGCCAACATCTTCAACTTGCCAATGCGTGACGCGGCGATCACGACACCATCCACCGCAGCGATGGAGCGTAATCCCGAAACGGCGAACTCGCGCCCGATGATGATGACCACCGCCCAAGCCGGCGCCAGCCGGTTTTCGACCAGCGAAATCAACGCCGCCGAGATAAGCAATTTGTCAGCTACTGGATCGAGCAATTTCCCGAGTTTGGAGACTTGACGACGACTGCGCGCCAGATGCCCATCGAGAAAGTCGGTAAGGGCCGCCCCGAGAAAAAGAGCAACGCCCGCGATGTGGCGCGGTACGCCCAACCAGTCTTCCGCAAAGGGAGTCAGCAGGACGACGACCAGCAGTGGGACGACGAAGATCCGCGAGATCGTCAACGTATTAGGCAAATTCACTGATCGAAACTCCACCTGGTTGAAAGACCGACCGCTAGCGCTTCGCTCGTCGAAGCGCGCGTGTGCAGCCACAATTGGGGCGTCGCTCTGGCACGAAGTGTAGGCTGCGCGCCGACGAGTGTCAAGAAAGGGATCTGGCGAAGCGCGCCTTCGATTTCGCGGCGCTTCCCCTCATTTTTCGACGCATAAGCGTATCCAATACGTGACTCGCCGCACAGTTCGATTTGGCGCTGGATCCCCTCCTCTTTCAACGGTCGCTCACCACCGAAACTTCGCCGCGTCATCAACGCGAGAACTTCCTTGTGCGATGTCTCGCCCGTGCTGATCAGGGCTCGCCTTGCTTACGGCTCGAAGATCAACTTAAAATAAAGTTTTCTCCGTAACGCTCGACGTTGCACAAGGGGGCAAGCAGATTTTCCGATCATGGCCATCGACCGTATCACGGTGCGCGGCGCGCGCCAGCACAACTTGAAGAACATCGATGTTGAAATTCCGCGCGACCGCCTAACGGTGATCACAGGTCTCTCCGGTTCGGGCAAATCGTCGCTGGCGTTTGACACCATCTACGCCGAAGGACAACGCCGCTACGTCGAATCACTGTCAGCTTACGCGCGGCAGTTCTTGGATCAACTCGAACGCCCCGACGTCGATTCGGTCGAAGGGCTATCGCCGGCCATCTCCATCGAGCAGAAGACCGTCTCACGCAGCCCTCGTTCGACGGTCGGCACGGTGACCGAGATTTACGACTACTTGCGCCTGCTCTTCTCTTCGATCGGCCAGCCGCACTGTCACCGCTGCGGCGCGCCCATCACGCGCCAATCCGTCGAGCAAATCGTGCAGAGCGTGCTCGCGCTGCCCGAGGGCGAACGGGTGATGATCTTGGCGCCCATCGTGCGCGGCCGCAAAGGCGAATTCAAGAAAGAGCTGGAAAAGCTTGCCAAAGATGGTTTCACACGCGCACGCGTCGATGGCGAACTCGTCTCGCTCGACGAAGAGATTCGCCTCGACAAACGACGCAATCACACCATCGAAGCTGTTGTCGACCGGCTCTTGATCAAGCCGGGCATCGCCGAGCGACTGACCGAATCGGTGCGCACGGCGTTGAAGCTAACGGGCGGCGCCGTGATCGTCTCTGCCGTCGATGGCGACGAACGGCTTTATTCGGAGAAGATGGCCTGCGTCAACTGTGGCATCAACATCCCGCCGCTCGAACCGCGTTCGTTCTCGTTCAATTCGGCCTACGGCGCCTGCAAAAGGTGTCACGGACTCGGTACGGTGCTCGAAATCGATCCGGCCAAGCTGATTCAGGACGCGACGCAACCGGCCAACCGACTCGATTTTCTGGCGGCGGCTGACCGCCAAGCTTCGGCCTATTTGAAGAGCGCGCTCGCCTCGGTGCTCACACATTTCGATCTCGATCCGCATCTGCCTTTCGGCGAGCTACCGAAAGCGGTGCGCGACGCTTTCTTCTACGGCCTCCCCGGCGAGATCGACTTTCGTCAAGGGCAGTACAGGTATCGCAGCGAATGGCGCGGCGCGCTGCGTTTCTTGCGCGAGCGGCTGAACAACCCGCCGTCGGAGAAGGTTCGGCTCGCACTGGAGGAACTCGTCTCACCAGTGGAATGCCCCGACTGCCACGGCAAACGCCTGCAGCCCGAATCGCTCGCCGTCAAGGTCGGCGGGCGCGGCATCGCCGACTACACGGCGCTGACCGTGGAGGAGGCGATCAAAGCTTTCGACCGCCTGCAACTGACCGAGCGCGAGGAGCAGATCGCCGGTCTGGTGTTGCGCGAGATCAAAAACCGGCTCCGTTTCCTCGCCACGGTCGGACTCGGCTACTTGACGCTAGACCGGCCAGCGGCGACGCTGTCGGGCGGCGAAGGGCAGCGCATCCGTCTGGCGACGCAGATCGGGTCGCAACTGCGCGGCGTGCTCTACGTGCTCGACGAGCCGTCCATCGGCCTCCATCCGCGCGACAACACGCGCTTGCTCGACACGCTCGCAGCCCTGCGCGACCTCGGCAACACGGTGCTCGTCGTCGAACACGACGAAGAGACCATCCGGCGAGCCGATTACGTCATCGATCTCGGCCCGGGTGCCGGCGCGCACGGCGGCGAGGTGGTGGCAGCCGGAACACCCGAACAGATCGTCCGCGAACCGCGCTCGCTCACCGGTCAATACATCGGCGGCGCGCTGGCGATTCCGGTGCCATCAGGGCGCCGCCGTCCCAATGGCAAGAGCATCTGGGTGCGCGGTGCCAGCGCGAACAACCTCAAGGAGATCGACGTCGAATTCCCGCTCGGCCTGTTCATCGTCGTCACCGGCGTCTCCGGCTCAGGCAAATCGACTTTGGTGGACGACATACTCTACCGCGCGCTGTCGCGCCACCTCTACGGCTCGCTCGCCGAACCGGGGGCACATCGCGCGATCGAAGGGCTGGAGCACGTCGACAAAGTGATCGAGATCGATCAATCGCCCATTGGGCGCACGCCGCGCTCGAATCCGGCCACCTACACGGGCCTGTTCACGCCGATCCGCGAACTCTACGCGATGTTGCCCGAATCGCGCGAGCGCGGCTACAAACCGGGTCGCTTCTCGTTCAACGTCAAGGGCGGACGCTGCGAAGCGTGCGAAGGCGAAGGCTTGAAGCGCATCGAGATGAATTTTCTGCCCGACGTCTATGTGCTGTGCGACGTTTGCCGCGGCGCGCGCTACAATCGCGAGACGCTGTCGATCAAGTACAAAGGGAAATCGATCGCCGACCTGCTCGACACCACAGTGGAAGAAGCGCTGCCGCTGCTGGAGAACATCCCGCAGATCAAACCGAAGCTGCAAACGCTGCTCGACGTCGGGTTGGGTTACATCAAACTGGGCCAGCCAGCGACCACGCTCTCGGGCGGTGAGGCGCAGCGTATCAAGCTGGCCAAAGAACTCTCCCGCCGTGCGACCGGCAAAACGATCTACATTTTGGATGAACCGACCACCGGGCTTCATTTCGCCGACGTGCATAAACTGCTCGACGTGCTGCAACGCCTCGTCGATCTCGGCAACACGGTGATCGTCATCGAACACAACCTCGACGTGATCAAATCGGCCGATCACATCATCGATCTCGGCCCCGAAGGCGGCGACGGCGGCGGACGCATCGTCGCCGCTGGAACGCCCGAAGAGGTCGCTCGCGTGCGTCGCTCCTACACGGGACAAGCCCTGCGCACCGTGCTCAACGGGAGCAACGGCCACCGACGCAAGAACGCGCGATGAGCGTTTGCCAAAAGGCAATCGCGCGATTGATTTGTCGCGGTCGATATGAGAGGCGTAAGAAAGCACGATGAGCGCTTGTCAAAAGCAACACCTGACGTTAAAGTTTGCACCTCTTTGCTGGCGGAAAGCCGCGTCCGCGGTTTTCCGCACTTTCGCTAGCTTGCAACGAAGCAGAAGCGCTCTCTTTCTGCCTTCGGTAGAATCGTGGTTGGCGCGCGTTATGCGCTTCTATTACTCATGATTGAGATCATACGCAACATCGTCGCCGAAAGCGTGACAGTCAAAGAAAGTTTCTTTGCCGAGAACGCCGATCGCATCGTTCGCGCCGCGGAGATCATCGCCGCTGCTTTTCGCGCCGAGCGCAAAATGTTGCTCTGCGGCAACGGCGGTTCGGCCGCCGATGCGCAGCACATCGCGGCTGAATTCATCAATCGCTTCATCATCGCCGAAAGGCGCGCGCTGCCCGCAATCGCGCTGTCCACAGACGGCGGCGTTATTACCTCTATTTCCAACGACGCAGCGTTCGCGCAGATCTTCGCTCGCCAGATCGAAGCTTTCGGCGAACGCGACGACGTGCTGGTGGTGATCTCGACTTCGGGCAATTCGCCCAACATCGTCGCCGCCGCCGAACGCGCGCGGGCACGTCGGATGCGCGTCATCGGACTTTTGGGCCGCGACGGCGGCCGCGTAGCTCCGCTGTGCGATTTGGCGCTCATCGTCCCGAGCAACAACACGCAGCGGATTCAGGAGACACACAACCTGCTCGGTCATGTCATCTGCGAGTTGGTCGAAAGAGCGCTTTTTCCTGACCAATTCTGACTTCAATCAAGAGCGCGCATCGAGGAGCAGCGATGAAGTCGCACACGAAATACCTGACGTTCAACGTTCCGGAGCGCATGGCCTTCGTGCGCATCACCGAACAGGTCGCAGAAGAGGTCCGCCAAAGCGGCATCCGCGAGGGTCTCTGCCTCGTCAACGCGATGCACATCACGGCCAGCGTCTTCATCAATGACGACGAACCGGGGCTGCACGAAGATTACAAGCGCTGGCTGGAATGGCTCGCCCCGTATGATCCGAGCCCGCAGCGCTACCTTCACAACCGCACGGGCGAAGACAACGCCGACGCACATCACAAACGGCAGATCATGGGACGCGAGGTGGTCGTTGCGGTAACCAACGGCAAGCTCGACCTCGGTCCGTGGGAACAGATCTTCTACGGCGAATTCGACGGCCGGCGGAACAAGCGCGTGCTCATCAAGATCATCGGCGAGTGATCCGCCAGCCGGCGAGTTCCCACCGAACAATCGACACGCGACGTGGTCGGGGACGCTGCCCCAGCTGTCCGAGGCCGAGTCGAGTTCCCACCGAACAATCGACACACGACTTTTTCGGGCACAAGAGCTCGCGCGAACTCACTTCAGTTACAAGCAGAAGAGGCGTCCATGCATGGACGCCTCTTCAAAAAGCAGCGAAAAAGGTTGGTAGCGGGGGTGGGGCTCGAACCCACGACCTTGGGGTTATGAATCCCACGCTCTGACCAGCTGAGCTACCCCGCCATCGAACGAAGTTTCATTATTCCGAAGCGCCGCTTCGACGTCAAGCGAAACGCACCGCCGGTCGTTCCGCTGGATGACCGGGAATCGTCGCTCGTCGCAGCCGGTTGCGACTCGTGCGCTCCGCATCTGCGACGATCTTCCCGAAGAGTTGCACGTCAGCCACAGCGCCGCTAGTTGCGACTCGTGCGCTCTGCTTCCACCTCCACTTTGGGAACCAAGATCAATTCGGCCCGGCGGTTGCGCGCGCGTCCCGCCACCGTTGCGTTCGGCGCGACCGGATTGGCGGCTCCCATGCCGACGCTCTCGATGCGTGCGCCGTCGAGGCCAGCGGCGATCAACCGCGCGGCCAACGCGCGCGCGCGCTCTTCGGTCATGGCCTGTAACGCCGCCGCCTCGCCCCGATCATCGCTGTAGGTTTCGATGATCACGCGAAAATCCGGGTAGTTGGCAAGCAGCGCCGCCAGCGGCTCCAATTTCGCCGCCGCGCGCGGCGATAGCTCCGTGGCCCGCGCGCTGGGCCACAGAGCGCTTTCCGGCAGGGTTAAGACAAGGCCGCGTTCGGTTTCGCGCACCGCGCCGTAGCGCGCCAGTTGTTGCTTGAGAGCGAGCAGGGCAGCGCGTCGTTCGGCGGCTCGTTGTTCCGCCGCACGGCGAGCCTCTTCGGCACGCCGCTCGCCTTCGATGCGCGCCAGTTCCAGTTTAGCTCGCTCGGCCTCGGCGCGCACGCTTTGCAACTCTTCCCGCAGACGCTCGTTCTCCGATTGCAGATCGCGAATGCGCTGGTTGGCGTTGGCAAGATCTCTATCGAGCAGTTCGCGAGCACGCTCTTGGCGCTCCACCGCCGCGCGCAACTGTGCAATCTCTTTGCTCGCGTCAGCAGCAGCGCGTTCAGCTTCGCGCACCGCTTCGTCGCGCCGAGCGATCTCCTCGCGCCGCTGACGGGCCGCGCGCCGGGCTACGGCCAACTCTTCGGCGCGCGCCGCAAGGCTCGTCGCGCGCCGCGCCAGCGCATCGACTTCGGCCTCTTTCTGCTTCAAGCGCCACGCGCTTTCAGCCTGTTGCAACTGCTCTTCGGCAGCCTGCAACTCTTCCGCCGCTTCGCGCTCGGCGCCAGCAAAGCGCGCCAATTTCACCGCCTGACGCGCTCCGAGTAACGAAGTCGGCGCCTGCGTGTAGTCGCTATCAGCGACCTCTGGGATGGTCAACTCGCGGTAGTAGTCGCTCGTGTTGCCGATGTAGCGCACCGGCACGGCGGCGATTTCGGCTTCGCCGGGATCGCGCGGCGGTAGGTTCTCAAGCACCACCATGCGGCTCGGCGTCTGAACGAGAAAGTGCGGTTCTGCCGTGACGATCAAAGCGAAGGTCTGAAGCGGCGTCGTCACATCGATCTTGGAATCGACTAAGAAGCTCCCGCTGCGCTTGATCTCGCCGAGATTGTCCGTGCGCCCTTCGGGCGTGATGGCCCAGAGTACGTAGGTCGTGTAGGCACCGCCGAGTTCGTAAGCGCGTGGAAGGTTTTTGATCCTCATCTCGATGCGCGTCCCGCGCCGTCCCGTGCGCTTGATCTTGGCTTCGCCGCTCAGCCGCGGCAATCGCGTCGTCCCGCGGAAGCGAACTGTAACCGTGCGATCCAACGGGTAGGTGATGGCGACCGTCTCGCGCGGGATGTCGTTTTGCGCCGACGCGGAGACGCTGAAAATCGCGATCAAGAGCAACCAGAATAGCTTTCTCATCAGAACAGCTCCTCGGGTGAGCGCGCCGAACGCAACAACAGCGTCGCGCCGCGCCGAATCTTTCACTTGTTGATGCGTCCGGTGCGCTCGCGTGTTGCCGCGCTTACCTTTGCGCCGCTCGTAGATCGGCGACGAACTGAACGAAACCGACGCCGATGGCACACAGCAGAAAGACGTGCCACATACCATCTTTGCCCACGACCCAACCAATGAGCCACACCGACAACGACGCCACTGTGATCTTCCAAAGCATCTCGCTACACCGCCAACGCGCTCTGCGACTGGCAAAGCGCTCTCGCCACCAGCGAACCAATATTCTACGACCGATCGCCCGCAGCGAACGAGCGTCGTGCCCGCCGACAGCGATCACCGCGGAGCAAGCAACGGGAGCGCGGCAGCGCGCAGGCCGGTCGCGTCGCTCGCGATGACATAGCGCAAGCCATCACCGCCGTCCACCACTGCCAATGAACGCTCCGCTGGCGCGCGCATCATCTCGGCCACGGTCATCGCCTCTTCCGCTTGCCACAGCAAAGCGCCGTCGCGCCCGCGCCAAGCGGCCGCAAACGCTGGCCCAGCCGCGGCTAGCACGTCTGCGTTGCCGTCGCCATCGACGTCTGCGAAAAGCGGCGCGTACGCATCCGAAGCGCCGCTTTTTCGCCACTCGACGCGACGCGCGTCGAGGGCAAAAAGCACAAGATTCCCTTCGCGGTCAACCCACGCGACCCGCTGCTGCACCAAGCCGCCGCCGACCGCTATTTCGCCGCGCGGGACTGCATCGAGCGGCGCTTCCCAGAGCACACGTTCGAGACGCAACGAGAGCGCGGCCAATCCGCGAACGGTGCCGACGACGAGGTATGATCCATCGCGCGCCTCGACGCGCGCGGGCGGCGTTGTGGCTCCGACAGAAAGCGCATGCGTTTTTTGTCCGCGGTTGGTCCAGCGCTCAAGGGTCCCATCGCCGAGCAAGATGACCGAGTCCGCACCATCGGACCAGAGAGCGCGCGGTTCTCCGTTCAACGTCGCGCGCCACGCTTCGCGTCCTGTGGCGACGTCGAACGACGCGAGCACTGCCGGTCCAGCAGTGACAACCAACACTGACGGAGCATCGCTCATCGTGCCGGTCGCCGCCGTGGCTCGGGCAGGAAGAGACGCCCGCCACATCTCGCGCCCCGTCGCAACATCCAACGCGCGCACCAGCCGATCCCAGACGACGATCAAGCGCGAGCCATCGCTGCCCGTCACCGGCAACGTCCACGCTTCGGCGACTGAAGAGGACTCTGCGCCGGGCCGAGCAACCCATCGCGGGGCACCTGTGCGTGCGTCGAGCGCATAGGTCACGCCCCTTCGATCCGTGCCGACGATGAGCATCGTGCCGTTTACGCGTAACGACTTCGGCGCGGCGATCCGACCAGTGAGCGCGCGCCAGCCCTGATGATGCGGCGCGAGGAGCAGCGGCACGGGATGGTCGCCCGCCGTGACGCGCGCGGGCGTCGAAAAACGTCCCGTCTCGAACTGCGCGGGCGCCACTCGCCAGTAGTACTCCCCCGGCTCCAGATCGGCGACGACGTACTCGGTGCCGGAGACGACGCGATCGAAAACGATGTTTTGAAAACGCGCATCGCGCGCCAGTTGCAACCGGTAGCGACTCACGCCGCGCCGTTCTTCCCAACGCAGTTTGACTGCGGTTTTCTCCTGCGGACCCATGATCAAAGGGGCGCGCCCGAACCCCTTCGGAGCGGAGAGCGAGAGCACGATGAGCAGCACGCTGCGCGCAAGACGCGACCACAAAAGCGGCGCGCTGTCGGTCCGGCGCGACACACCTGCCGACAACGCAGCGCACGCCGGAGTGCCTCGTCGCGTTGCCGAACTGACACACATGCGCTCACAGCGCGTCATTCATTTTGTAGCCGACGCCGCGCACGGTCAGCACGTAGCGCGGGTTCCTCGGATCAGCCTCGATCTTTTTGCGCAAGCGGTTGATGTGCGGATCGATGTTGCGCTGATAACCCTCGTAGTCCGTGCTCCAGATGGCATCGAGCAGGTCGTTGCGCGACCAAGCGCGTCCGGGCTCGCTTGCCAGCAGTTCGAGGATGCGAAACTCGACCGGCGTCAATTCGATTTGCGCGCCGCCGAGCGTCACTTCATGGCGCCGCTTATCGATCACCAGATCGCCGATAACGATACGCTCCTTGACCGTGGGTTGCGGCGCGCGCCCGGCGCGGCGCAGCAGAGCTTCGACGCGCGCTTCGAGTTCGCGCGGATCGAAGGGTTTGGCGAGGTAGTCATCGGCGCCAGCATGAAAACCGGCGACCTTGCTCTCGACGGCATCGTGCGCTGTCAGAAACAGAGCGGGCGTGTCGATGCCACGCTCGCGCAAGCGACGCAACAACTCGATGCCGTTCATTTCCGGCATCGCTACGTCGAAGATGAAGCAATCGAAATGGCTTTTCAACGCGCGCTCGAAGGCACGTTGCGCGCTCTCTTCCTCTGCGACCTCGTAACCGAGCCGCCGGAAGTACTCCGCCAACAGGCGAAGCATGCTCACATCATCGTCGACGATCAACAAACGCCGGAGGGCCTTTTCGTTTTCAGCCACCACACCCGTAATCATCTCTCTGAGAACTTTCTCTCTGTTCCAAGCCGTAGATTATAACCCAATCGCCGGGAGATGGACCGTACCCGGATGGACTTCGTGTGCCACCGCCTTGACGCCTGTGCGCGCTGCTCAGTATGATGCGGTCTTTGCTGTTCAAAGCGCGATCCGTCGGCGACCTGTCCCGAGCGCGCTTTTGAGAGTATCCCGCCCGAACCGATTCTGAACGCGACGCGCAGGCGACCCATGCACGATCTACGACGTTTGCTCGCGTACCTTCGGCCATACTGGGCTTATTTCGTGCTCGCCACCGTTGCGATGCTCGCCGTCGGCCTGCTGCAAAGCGCGATGGGCGCGCTCATTGTGCCCATCTTCGACCAAGCTTTCAAGCCCGGCGCGGCTCAGCGGACGCCGACGCTCTTCGGCCTTCAGCGCCTGATTCCGACTTCGGGCTTCGCCGCGTGGCGCGCCATCGCGCTGCTGCTGCTTGTCTTCACTGTAGCCAAGGGCGTCGCCGAATACCTGTCGACCTACTTGATGGCGCGCGTCGGGCAAGGAGCTGTGCTTCGCCTGCGACAGGATCTTTACGCACACATCCTGCGCCAGTCGGCCGATTTCTTCGAGCGTCACCGGACGAACTATCTCGTCTCGCGGCTAGTCTCTTCCGCCGCCGCCATCGAAACGGCGGTGACGACGACGCTGCGCGACATGCTGCGCGAGACCTTCACGCTCATCATCTTTCTCGGAGCGTCTATCTACTATTCTTGGCGACTAACGTTGAGCGCGCTGGTGGTCGCCCCGGTGGTCGCGCTGTTGACCACGCGCTTCGGCAGCTCGCTGCGCAAACTGGCGCGAGAATCGGTCGAAAGCACGCAAGGGCTTTCCGACGCGGCGCAAGAGGCGATCGCCAATCAGCAGATCGTCAAAGCCTACGGCGCCGAAGAGCGCGAGCAACGGCGCTTCCGGCGCGCGGCAGAGCGCATCGCGCGCGCCAATCTACGCGCGGCGCGCATCATCGGTTTTGCGCCGCCGACCATTGAACTGGTGGGCGTCGTCGCTGTCGTCTTTTTGCTCTTCATCGGGCAGCGCGAAATCGCCACGGGGCGCATGACGTCGGCGCAGTTTCTCGCCTTTCTCTTCTTCCTCTTTTCGAGCTACGACCCCATGCGCAAACTCTCGCGCCTCCACAACAGCATGGAGCAAGCGCTCGCTGCGGCGCGCCACGTCTGGGAGGTGATGGACGAGAAGATGGAGCTTCCCGAAAAGCCCGACGCCGTGGCGCTCGCGCCGCTTCGAGTCCGGCCGGCGCAAGCTGCACGCCCGCGCGCGCCTGGACAAGCTGCGGCGCGTCTCGCAGGCGCTGCGCGAAGAAGGCACGCGCGCCCGCGGCGACATCCAG
>CAKZOF010000076.1 GCA_937135995.1 uncultured Pyrinomonas sp. | reverse complement strand
TTTATCGTTGTTTGTGTTTTGGTGCGGGCAGGCGATAGTCTCGCGCGTTAGTCATGAAGCTTTCGATAGAGGTTCGCGTTCGGCGAACTGGCCTCGTGCTGAGATGTGGAGATCAGTGAGGCCGAACCGTTCTCTTAATAAAATCGATTTCGTGAGTCAGACTGAAGGTTGGGGGATAAGCAGCAAAGGTGAGATAGTCTATACACAAGATGGCGGACGGACATGGGTAATCAAGCGTTCCCCTCAGATATACAAACTGTTTGGAAACTTCGAGGCAAGAGATGAAGCGCAGCAGGTTCAATTTTTCTCGGCTGTGGATGGGTGGGCTTTAGAGGGGGGCCATTTGATTCATACGAACGATGGGGGATCATCTTGGCACAAAGTTAGCTTCGAGGACGTAATTATCAGGTCATTCTACTTTTTTGATCAGCGGACTGGTTGGGCTGTTGGAGAGAGAAGGGTTTTCGATGACGAAGATAAGAAATGGCAGGGATGTTTATACGCCACAGAGGATGGGGGCAAGAGTTGGAAAGAAGTGCGACTCGGCGTCGATTTAGATTACGATTGGGCTTTGTTTGGCGTTTGGGCTTCTTCGAAGAAGAATGTTTGGGTCGTCGGAGATCTCGTTCTCCACAGCGAGGATGCTGGTCGGACGTGGAGAGAACTGAAGCTCGGTGGCGAGGTGTATGGCGTTACAACAGCAGTGAGGTTCATAGATGAGAATCATGGTTGGATCACGACCAATCAAGGGGACCGCTTTTATCTAACCGAAGATGGGGGGATCTCTCGGCAAGTTAGGATGTTTCCTGAAATTAAGGGAGGGATTTATGCTTTGATTCAGACAGGGGCTTCTACGCTGTGGGCGGTTGGACAAGCTGGGGCGTACCGATCGGAAGACGGTGGAACCGGGTGGGCGAAGATACTCACGGGGCCGTTTTGGACGGGGCAATATCTTGCCAAAGAAGGCTTGCTGATATTTGCCGGAGAGCAAATAGTATTTGGCAAATTATGAGGTCGAACATCGTGTTAGACAAGAGGTTAGGACGAATCGAGAAGGTAGGTTTGAAGTTGAAGTGCCTGTCGGAACGTATCGGATCACCGGTGAATTTGCAGGTTATTATCCATATCGTCGTGCTCCGTTTCGACTAAGGAGGGGTGAGGAATTAGAGATCAACATCTATCCGGTGTGGCGGATACGGGCGATAGGCTTGACGGTGACAGAGCGTGGGGTGGAGGATAAGCCGATCATCTATGCTCCGGCGCCGCGGTACGATGTGGTGCGAGTGAGAAGTGCCAAGAAGGAGCCGTGGGAGTTGTGGATTCAGTATGAAGAAAAGAAACGACGAGGTCGTGAGATCGAGTATGGTTCCGCTGAACTGAGCTACGACAGATTAACGGTCAGTGCGGTTAGTTTGCGATATGATCCGCGCAGGTTTCGGTTCCTAGCCGTTGGTTATGTAATGGTGGAGGATGGGAAACAGACGGTGCGCGCGGAGCGAGCGGAGGTGATATTTAAGGCTGGTGAGCCAATCGTCAGGTTGGAGCTTATGCCTTTTCTCCGAGAGCGTCGGGGGCACTTGGGGCTGAAGAGTAGGCGTTTTCGGCGGCAAGTTTATCTGGCAAGATATTGAGCAAGCTTTGGAGAATGATCAGAAGCTTGAAGCAAGTCATGAAAGGATAGAGAAAGAGTCGTTGCCTTTCTCGCCTGTGGACCTACTTCGAAGGGCTCTCGATCTTTGATCCCATGGATGTGGAAGTTTGCGTCCGAAGTGAAGATCAACATCAAACCTTCCGCTTTGGCAGCGGCGATTAAAGAAGCGCCGGCCAGATTCATCGGCACGTCCTTGTAGCGCGCCATCAAGGCGCGCATTTGCTGCGGTTCGTCAATCGTAGAAGAGTGGATCAGCGGCGCGCCCTGCTCGATATAACGCCACATCGCCTCTTATCCCGGCAGCCGCACAGCTCGCCGAAAAATATAGATCGCTTCAATTAGATACGGCCATGGGGCAGCAGTGGACCAGAGAGTGACTTAGACGCCTCGACGCACTTTTGGTGAGCCTCTTCCTGTCCTTTGTCGATCAACGCGATCACCAGCCCAGCATCAACGAGCGTCATGATCGACGTAGTCCTTGTTTCTCAAACTTCCTCGCCAGCAACTCGCCGTAAACGCTCAGTTGCCGACCACGGTGTGGTTCGATAGTGCTGTCCACGATACCGATTGGTCGATCCAACAATTCATAAAGAGGTGTTTCTTAGTCAGATGAGACTTGTTGTGCAAGATGTGCTGCGATCCATTCGGCGGGCGTTAGACCACTCTTTGCGCCGCTTCCAGCAGGGCGTAGTAGAGTCTTGATGGTAGTTCCAATTTGTGATACATCGGAGCGCTCTTCACGGAGTTAGAGTATACCAAGGATCTTGGCTTTCAGGGTTATCTAATGAGGCATAAATCATTGTGCCGTGGTGCCGCGAGCCGAAGCGCTAAGGTGCGATCAGAAGAGATATAGAGCGTGGCGTATAGTGATGGACAGAGCTAGGCGTTGGCTGTGACAAGCTGTATGTTGAGGCGGGAGTTAGTGGAGTATCAGGGCGCGTTTTAAAAGGCTCGGTCGCTGGGATAGCATGTGGGCATGAACGACCGCTTCGACCGAGCGATCTCGCCGCCTGAGAGTGGAATTTTGTCACAGCCACTAGATCCAGATTCTTGATCTCGCTCATGTCGTCTCCAACGGGTTAAGCAGTTCGACTTCAGCGCCGACATAATCCTGTGTGTTGCGCGTGACGATTGTGCAACCGTAGTGGAGCGCTTGCGCGGTAATCAGCGAATCGATCGCCGGCAGCGTCCTTCCACGACGTTCTAGCCTGCCGGTAAGTTCTCCCCACGTCAACATGACCGATAGATCGAGTGCAAGGATACGCCCGCTGAAACGGGCTGGGAGATCATTCTCTACCCACTCGTGGAGTTGCTTTCGGCGTCGGCTGGTCGGGAGTTTTTCGATGCCTTTCTTAAGTTCGCCAAAGGTAATCACGCTCAAGTAGAGGCTGTGCGGATCAACGGAGTCGATCCATTCGAGCACCGCTCGCCGTGGTTGTCGCGCCACCAGCTCCGAGATGATATCGGTGTCAAGCAGATACTTCATAGCGCCACTCGTTCGCGCGCTGGGCTGCGGTCGCGCTCTAGATCAAGGTCGACACCGACGAGCGGCGAGCGACGGAAGAATTCCGACATCTTCTCGCGCGAACGCGCGAGCTTCTGCCAATCGGCGAAGGAGATGACGACGGCATGTGGGACACCTCTTTTGGTGATCAGTTGCGGCCCTTCCCCGCATGCGCGGTCGACTACCTCGCTCAATTTGTTCTTCGCTTCTTGTAGTGACCAATTCTGCATCTGTTGACCTCCACTCTCTTACGGTTCCAGCCAGACAGGCTAGCTCGATTATATTGTGAACCACCGACCTGCGCTAGCGTCTGATGTAATCATCTCGTCTTGATGAGCCAAGCTGGCTGCGGGCGGCGAGGTGATCACGGTGCGCGATGAGCGAGGGCGGCGCAAGCGATTCTACAAGGATGTGCTGGGGCAATTGGCGAGAGTCGAGGAGTTGAAGTAGGGTCAAGGCTGGGCAAGTGGTGGGTGTGACGGTGGCGAACCATGGCTGGGTGACTGTTTATGCGCAGGGTGTCGGGCGTGGGGCGGAGTCAAGCGCGTGGGGTACGGGGAGG
>CAKZOF010000075.1 GCA_937135995.1 uncultured Pyrinomonas sp. | reverse complement strand
CGACGGCGGACGAGTTGAGGATATTGCTCATCAAGGGATGGAATGCCGGCGCATTCAGGCTCTACGTGAAAAGTTCCGAGGGATCTGAAGAGGAAGGGCTGGAGATCGATGACGTATTCCCGTGGCCGCCCGGCAGTGGCGGTTCGGAAACGCCCACCACGGCGACGAAAAAGAGCAGAACGAAAAAGGCGACCAAGAAGGCCGCAGGCAAGCCCACAAGTAAAAAGCCCGGAAGCAAGATCGCCAAAAGAGCGACGGGCAAGAAGACCACCCGCAAGCGGTGAGTTTCGGCACGGGCGCGTGTGGCGTTCGCCGCATGTCCCCTTTCTTGCCTGACCTCTCGATCATTCGACGAGGAACTTGGTGTCGGTCGCTGATGATCGCGGTTCGCACGAAGTTCGGTCAGCACCGGAAGGGCGGCGCAGCCACCGCATACGGTCGCTTTACGGGTGTGGCCGATTGTCTGGCACGACTTGGACCACTTGAGTTAAAATCGCCTTCTCCAAAACTCGCCTTTGGAGCTGACGGCGATGCGCAAAAGCGAAAAGGTGCCGTGGATCATCGCCGGTTTTTGCATCGGGGTGACGACGTGCGCGGCGGCTTTGCTCGGCGCAGTGTTTCTCCCCCTGTCGATCGAGAGCCTCATCTCTGGCGCGTTGGAGGATCAAAGCGAGAACGCACGGCAGATCGCCGCGGAGTTCGTCGCCGACTTTCCGCCGCCTGTGCTTCCGTTCGCTGAAGAAGCCGACTTCGGCCTCGCGGTTCAAGCGTTGGACGGAAGCGCGCTCGATCTCGGCGCGTTGCGCGGCAAAGTGATCTTTCTCCATTTCTGGTCCGCTTCGTCGCCCGTTTGCGTCGAAGAGATGCGGCGCATCGAAAATCTCTACCGCAAAGCGGCCAGCAGCAAGGTCGCTTTCGTTTGCGTCGCGTTGGACGATGCCGCCACCGTCCGGCGCTTCATGCAAACGCACGGGCACCAGATGCCTGTCTACACTTTGAACGGCGAGATCCCAACGGTCTTCACCCACCGCGCCCTGCCAACCACTTTCCTCATCGCGCCGAACGGCGCCATCGCCTTTTCGCACACCGGAACGGCCGAATGGGACGGCGCATTCTGCTTCCGTTTCATCCGCGCGCTCGCCGGACTGGGCGATCAGAACGAACGATTGCCGGCTTTCAGTGATCCGCGCTTCCCGTTGCTTTAAGATGACGGAGGCCGCCAGCTACCCATCGTCGCGTAAAAGTGTCAAGGCGGTCGAAACGGGAACTCTGCGCGTTTCGACGAGCGAACGCTATCGCCTGCCGGGCGATGCCGTCGACGATGGCCACTTGCGTGCTCGAGAACGACAAGGGCTTTTCGTCAAGATCGCACGCTTTTCGCCGCCGTTCTCAAAGCTCGTCGAGCGTGCCGATCAACCTTTGCGTGTCGGCGAGGTTCGGCAGCAAAGCATCGGGCGCATGCGGAAGCAGGTCGTCGGCCGAGTGGACTCGCCCGGTGGCCACTGCGATGACGCGGGCGCCGAAATGTCGCGCGGCGGCGATGTCGTTGGGTGTGTCGCCAATGATGACGAACTGATGAGGTGCGAATTCATAACCGAGATGTTGGCTGATCCGTTTGGCTGCCAACGCAGGCAGCTCGCGCCGGTCGTGCGACTCGTCGCCGAAGGCTCCCGGAAGTTGAAAGTACTGGTCCAGTCCGGCGATGCGCAGTTTCAGGCGCGCCGCTGGCTCGATGTTGCCCGTCAGCAGCGATGAGAGGTAGCGTGGATGGGCCGCTACCGCTTCCAGCGCGGCGCGCGCGCCCGGCAAAGGTTGCCACGCGACGTTTCCGCTGGCGATGCGTTCCATCTCGGCGATGTAGCAACGGCGTATGTCGTCGACGCGCGCTAGGATCTGTTCAGCGGTGAACCCGTGTTCGCGCAGCGCTTCGATGGCGATCTGCAGATCGGTC
>CAKZOF010000074.1 GCA_937135995.1 uncultured Pyrinomonas sp. | reverse complement strand
CCCAACCGTCGCTCGTCTCGAGACGCAAGTTCGCCCGCCGCGGCACGAACACCTCCAAAGAAGCGCTGCCGCCGCTGAACGCGCCACCACTCTTTACGACGCGCGCGGTGATGGTGTTCTCACTTGTTTCGGTCAATAGCTCGATGGCGCGGAGTTGCGCTGCGCTCGATGCGCGTTTGATCACGTCGATGGCGATCTCGGACCGCTCCCACACGTGCACCGTGATCTCCCCATCAAACGTCCCGGCACGCAGCGTCGGCGTATCGGCGACGGTCCACCTCTTCGTCTCGCGCTCCGTGGAAGGTTTCTCTCGTCTGGCGCGATCCCAATTCTCGAACGCCATCTCGATTGCTCTCCGCGCCTCTTGTTGCGCGCGCTCGATCTCGCGCTCGACCAAACGCATGGCTTCGTCCACCTGACTGCGAACCGCTTCGGCAACCGTCTTCCCCGTGTCTTCATCTACCTGCCTCCGAACATCGTCGGAGATCGCTTCTTCCGTTCGACGATCCGCCCGCAAAGCGTTATTTTCATCCCCGGATGCGGAATCTTTGACCTCGCCTGCTTTGCGTCTGTCGTCGACGCGCAAAATGGCGATCGACCCGGTGACCGAATCGAGCCGCAGACGCGCCCTGCCGCTGGCGAGCCGTCCGGCTACGCGCTGCCCGACGAAGCCACTCCTGCGCGCCACCAGCCCGAAATCGCTGCGGATCCGGCCACTGACCACATCGGCGCGGACTTCGACGTCCGCATCCGACGGGAGAACAACGCTGATCGAGCCGGTCACTGCGCTGAGCGCGACGTTCTGCCCATCGCCCAACCGCACGAACCGGGCCTCGATGCTTCCAGTCACGACCGAGGCTCTTACCGATCCGGCGAACCCTTCGATCGTCACCGCTCCGACCACCGTCTCGATGGGTTCGAGCCTCGCCCGACGCGGGACCTTGACCTCGTACTCGACGCTCGTCCCATTGCTTCTGTCGCGCGCTCTTTCCGGATATTTGGTCTCGATGCTGAGGCCATCCGTTAACGTTTTGACTTCGATCCGCACCTCGTTCAACGCCTCTTGCGTCCTCGCCCGTTTGATCGCGCGCACGCTCACTTCATCTCGGTCCCAACCGCTGATGCGCACCGCTCCGACGACGTTCTTCAGCGCAACACGCCCCGTGGGAGCGAGGACGAAAGTCCGATTGAACTCCTCGCTCAACTGCTGTCCTACGCACAACGGCGCTGATAGGAACAGCGCGCACGCCATTGCAAAAGACTTTGCGACCATCCGAAACACCTCGAGAGTTTTCCTTTGCCGAAAAAAGAACGCCAAGCCGCAGAAGTTTGTGGCAGCTTTCTTGCAAGCATGGTGTTCGCGCGTCAGCGTGTGTGTGTACATCGAGCCGACGGCGACTCTTCTCGCATGGCGATCCGCTCGATCCCGCTTACACCCGAGCCTCTTTTCCCACGCATGGGATTCGCACGCAGCTCACCTTTCAGGTTCAGAGCGACCAGCCAGACGGCTGGCAAGCGGGAGGAAGCTCGGTCGATGCGAGTTCGATTTGCGTAGGAGCTGGAGTTGGGCTTCAACCGGGAACGAAGCCGGAGACAGACTTGGCCGGCACAAGATCCCGAGATCCGAGGCAAAGCTTCTTCCGCCGAGATCGAACGCGGCGCGTCGTGTCGGCGGCGCAGGCGGCAGACGATCCGTTAGCGCCGATGGAGAACGATCTTGCCGCTCAACGAGACGAGGTTCAAAACGGCCTCGCCTCTGCTGTTTGCGCCGGTCAAACGCAAGGAAGGGTTGGTCACGCCATCTTCGCGTTGAAAGGCGAAATCGCTCTGGAACTCTCCCCCCAACAGGAGCTTGACGTTGAAGCGAAACGAGGCCGTGGACGGCAACTCCAATCGTATGTCGCCGCTCAATGTCTTCAAATCGTAACGCCCATTTTTCACCATCCCGTCAAGGCGGATGCTTCCGCTCAACGCCTCGGCGACGACGCGCGCGTAGTCGATGTTCGAGAGCATCAAGTCTCCGCTCGCCAGACGCACGTCGAGGTCATCTACAAAGCTGCGACCGCGCGCGTTGCGAATTTCGACGTCGCCGCTCATCGTCTTGACGCGCGCGCTGCCCGTGATGTCTGTTAGCTCGACATTGCCGCTGAGTGTCTCGGCCTCCACCGCGCGCGCGATGCGGCGGGCGCGGACATCGCCGTTGAGGACGCGCACGCGCGCCTCGGCGACGTTATCGACGTCGACGTCACCGCTCCTCGCCCTCAAGTTCAGTTCAGCTCCCTGCGGGACGATCAACTGCACGTCGCGCCACCGATGACAACGCGCCCCGCTTTCGGGCAGAACCATGAGCTCTTTGCCCATCTGTTCTATCTTGATCCCCCCGTCTCCTTCCGCCTCCACACGCAAACGTTTCTGCTCCCAGCCGCGCACCTTGATCTGCCCACGCTCGACACAAATCGAAACGACAGCCCCATCTTCCGCTGGCGCTTCGGCGACGCTCATCCGTTGCGCGCGGCCAACAGCGCCCAACGCCGAGAGCACCAAGAAGCACAGAACGCTCATGAGCGCTGTTTTCATCTTTGCGGAACGCCCCCTTCCTCAGCCAGCATGCTCAGCAATTCGACCTTGCTCTGATACGCCGAGCGGAGCAAGGCGCGCGCGTCCGGATCTTGCGGGTTGCGCCGCACGGCCTCGCGAGCCGCCGTGATGGCTTGATCCACGACGAGCATGTTCTTCTCGAATCCGGTTCGCACGCTCGGCTGCGCGGTCACTTCCGGCTTCGCGTCAACCGCTGCCGAGAGTTTGGCGATCGCGTGTAGATAACGGTTCTCGTCCTCCAGCAAACGCTCGCTCTTCGGCCTCTGCGCCGTCTTCGCACGCTCGACCGCATGAGGCCGACTCGCCGCTGATGCGGGCCGCGCGCGCGGCTCGTCGCGCTCCGGCGTGCCCGAAGAGATCGCGGCAGCACTGGGTTCGGTCCTCTCCGCCGGCGTCACGCTGCGCGTTTCTTCGCGCGTCGAATCGGGGCGGCGCTGGGCCAGCCAGAAGAACGCCACCGCGCAGATGGTGGCAAGCGCCATCGCGCCCAACGAACGCATGAGCGCCGGATGCGCAAACGGCATCCACGCGCTCTTCTGCCGGTCGGATTCGATCGCACTGATCTTCTCTTGCAAACGCCTGCGGAGACGCTCGGTCGGCACTTCGACGTCGAGTCGCAAGATCTCGGAAACCAGTCGGCTTTCGTTTTCCACCGCACGCGCGCGCTGCGCGCACTCGCGGCACCGGACGAGATGCCCCGTCACGTCCCGTGCTCGCACGGGATCGAGTTCGCCATCGATGTAACTTTGCAGCAATTCTTCGCCAAGGCAGTCTCTCATCTTCGCCCCCTGATTTTTCCGTAAAACCGCAGGAACTCGCGCCGACCGCGCGCGATCAAACTGCCGACGCTCCGCTCGTTAAGATCCAGCGCCTGTGCGATCTCGCGATAGGATAACCCCTGTTGCCGGAGCAGCAAACAACTGCGCGCCGGTTCGCGCACGCGCTCCAGTGCGCGCCGTACTTCTTCAGCTTCCAGTCGTTTCAGGCAATCGAACTCCGCATCAAGGCGCGCACGGTGCGCGAACAGTTCCTCGCGCGCCGCCCGGCGCCGCCGACGCCGCAAGGCAGTGCGCGCTTCGTTGAGCGTCACGCGGATCAGCCAAGCGCGCAACTCTTCGCCGTGTGGCACCCTGTCGATGTGGCGGTAGAGCTTCAGGAAGACTTCCTGTGCAACGTCTTCGGCCAGCGCCGCGTCCTGCAACTGCGCGTAGGCGATCTTGTATACGAGACGATGATGCAAAGCGAAGGCTTCATCGAAGCTCGCCGGAGAGGCTCTCTCGTCTGAAATCGCGTCGGCCAAAACTCGCACTTGCTCATCCATTCGGCTACATCACACGCGCTCATGAATCTAAACGCCGCCCACCCGGTTTTTGTGGCAGCGAACTTTCGCCCGCGCCAAAGCAGCGCTCGAAACCGCGACCGACCGCGTTCTTTCAGCTATAATCTTTTCGTGAACTCGAATCAACGAACTCGACAACTTCTTTCGCTAGACTGCGGGTCGTCCGGAGAAGCAACCTTCATGCCCGATCCACTGCGCGACAGTCCATTTATGCGCGCTTGCCGGCGCGAACCGACGCCCTACACGCCCATTTGGTTGATGCGTCAAGCCGGGCGCTACATGCCCGAATACAGAAGCTTGCGCGAACGAGTGCCGTTTCTCGACCTCTGCAAGCGGTCTGAACTGGCTGCCGAGGTGACCGTCACGGCGGCGAATCGGTTGGGCGTCGATGCAGCGATCATCTTCGCTGACCTGCTGTTGATCGTCGAACCGCTCGGTTTCGCGCTTGAATACACCAACGGCGATGGACCGGTCATTCACAATCCCATCAGACGGAGTCACGATGTTGAGCGCGTACGAGAATTGACGAGCGTCGAACCGCTCGATTACGTGTTGCGTGCCGTAGAGCTGGCACGCCGCGCGCTGCCGGACAACATTCCGCTGATCGGTTTCGCAGGCGCGCCCTTCACGCTCGCCTCATACTTGATCGAAGGCGGCGCTTCGCGCAACTTCATCCACACCAAAACGCTGATGCGCACCGACGGCGGCGCGTGGCACGAATTAATGTCTCGCTTGGCGCACGCGCTGGCGCGCTATTTGAACGCACAGATCAAGGCCGGGGCGCAGGCCGTTCAACTCTTCGATTCGTGGGTCGGGGCGCTCAGCCCCGATGACTACCGCCGCTACGCTCTTCCATATACGCGCGCCGTCATCGAGCAGGTCGCGCCAAGTGCGCCAGTGATCCACTTCGGCACCGGCACGGCCGGGCTGCTCGAAGCGATGAGCGAAGCGGGCGGAGATGTGATCGGCATCGACTGGCGCATCCGCCTCGATCATGCGTGGCAGAGGATCGGCGACCGCGCCATCATGGGCAACTTGGACCCGACGGTGCTCCTTGCCGACGTCGCCACACTCCGGCAAGAGGCGCGCGCCATCCTCGGTCAGGCGCAGGGACGCGCCGGTCATATTTTCAACCTCGGGCATGGCATTCTGCCGCAGACACCGGTGCAGAACGTCGTCGCGCTGGTGGAAGCCGTTCACGAAATGTCAGCTTTGCCCGGGCGCGAAGAGCGAACGAGCAACATGTACGAGGAGAATCTTTTTGGAGGCGATCATGAATCAACCTTATGATGCGATTTTGGTCGTGTCGTTCGGTGGACCGGAAGGCATGGACGAGGTGATGCCCTTTCTCGACAACGTGCTTCGCGGGCGAAACGTCCCCGAGGAGCGCAAGCGCGAGGTGGCCCACCATTACGAGATGTTCGGCGGCGTCAGCCCTATCAATCAGCAGAACCGCGAACTCATCGCCGCCCTGCGCCAAGAACTAGACGCGCACGGATTGCACTTACCCATCTACTGGGGCAATCGCAACTGGCATCCGCTGTTGCCCGACACGCTGCGCCAGATGGCGCGCGACGGTGTGCGCCGCGCACTGGCCTTCGTCACTTCAGCTTACAGCTCTTACTCCGGCTGTCGCCAGTACCGCGAAAACATTCAGCAAGCGCAGTTCGAAGTCGGGCCGGAAGCGCCGCGCATAGACAAAATCAGGGTCTTTTACAATCATCCCGATTTCATCGAAGCCAACGCTGATCGTGTGCGCGAAGCGCTGGAGCAACTGCCTGCTGAACGCCGCACCGCCGCGCATTTGATCTTCACGGCGCACAGCATTCCTGTGTCGATGGCCGAGTGCTGCGACTACGAAGCACAGTTGCTCGAGACGTGTCGCCTCATCGCCGAAAATTTGCGTCACGCCGACTGGCGTTTGGTCTACCAGAGTCGCAGCGGACCACCATCGCAGAAGTGGCTTGAACCGGATGTTGGTGATTACCTTCGCGAAGTGAAGGAGAACGGCAAGATAGATGTCGTCATCGTTCCGGTCGGTTTCGTCTCGGACCACATGGAGATACTTTACGATCTCGACACAGAGGCACGCGCCATCGCCGACGAACTCGGCTTGAACATGCTGCGCGCGCGTACCGTCGGCACGCATCCGGCCTTCATCAGAATGATCCGAGAACTCATCATGGAAAGGCTTGATCCAGGGCGCCCGCGCCGCGCGCTGGGTGAACGCGGGCCGAATCACGACTTCTGTCCGGCGACCTGTTGCCTTCCACATAAGCAGGCGGAGCGCATTGCCTCGGCTGCGCGATGACGGAAAGAGACGAGCTTCACTGCATCATCATCGGCGGCGGGATCGCGGGTCTTGCTGCGGCCCACAAACTGGCGGAAAGCGCCGCGGAACGCGATCTCGCCGGGCTGTCGCTCGACGAACATCGCGACGGCCGGGATCAACGCCATGAGGGCCACGACGACGATCGCCGCTGCGCGCTTCCACCCGCGGAG
>CAKZOF010000073.1 GCA_937135995.1 uncultured Pyrinomonas sp. | reverse complement strand
TCGGGCGTTTCGAAGCACAACTGGTGCGCGAACCCGTGCGCGAAGTGCGCTTGGAGTACGCGGGCGAAGCGGCGGCGCTCGACGTTGCGCCGATCACGCGCGCTTTTCTCGCCGGTTTGTTGCGCGACATGAGCGCGCGCGTCAACGTCGTCAACGCGCTGCTGATCGCTGAGGAGCGCGGTATCACCGTGACGATCGCGCAGCGTCACAGCGCCGATGATGACGCGCCGGCGCTGCGCGCCGTGGTCGCGACGCAGCGCAGCGAGCAACAGGTCGCGGGCGATCTGTTCGGGCCGCGCAACGAAGGGCGAATAACCGAGATCGACGGCTTCCGCATCGAGGTCGTCCCCGTCGGACACATGCTCGTCCTCCGTAACCGTGACGTGCCGGGCGTCATTGGCAGAGTCGGAACGTTGCTCGGCGAACGGCGGATCAACATCAGTCGCTTCCATCTCGGGCGACGCGCGCCGGGTGGCGAGGCGATGGCCGTCATCGAAACGGATGGCCCGGTCGACGAAGAGACGTTGAACGCGCTGCGCGCGGCAGAGGATGTGCTCTCGGTTTGTCGTATCGAGCTGCAAGGTTGAGGAGTGGGTGAAGAGAAAAGGATGAGACCGGTTGCGTCGGCGGATGGCGAGGCCATCCTTGTGTTGGACAGCGTGACTAAAAGGTTCAACGACTTCACGGCGGTGGACCGTTTGAACTTGGTCGTGCGTGCTGGGCGCGTCTTCGGGCTTCTCGGGCCGAACGGCGCCGGAAAGACGACGACCATACGTATGATCGTCAACATCACGGTGCCGGACGAAGGCACAATCCTTTTTCGCGGACAAAGAATGGGGTTGCGCTTGCAGAACCGACTCGGATATCTACCCGAAGAGCGCGGCCTTTACAAGAAGATGCGCGTCGGCGAGCAGCTTCGTTTTCTCGGCGAACTCAAGGGCATGGAGCGCAAAGAGGCCGAACGCGCCGCTGATGCGTGGCTTGAAAGATTGAACCTCGCCGAGTGGAAGGAGCGCAAGACGGACGAGCTCTCCAAGGGGATGCAGCAGAAGGTGCAGTTCATCGCTACCATCATGCACGAACCAGAATTGATCATCCTTGACGAAGTCTTCGCCGGTCTCGATCCGGTCAACGCTGAACTCCTCAAAGAGATCATCCTCGAATTCAAAGGCAAAGGGCGCGCGATCATCTTCTCGACGCATCTTCTCGAACAAGCCGAGTGGCTCTGCGACGACATCTGCTTGATCAATCGTGCGCGCAAGGTCCTCGACGGCGAGTTGCGCGAGATCAAACGCGCTTTTCGACGCAATGCCGTCGCCTTGCGCGCCGAGGGTGCCGAGCGCGTGCTGGATGATGCAGAGTTGGTGGCGCGCGTCGCTCGGCGCAACGAACATCTCGAAGTCGTCCTTCAGGAAGGTGCCAGCCCACAAGAGTTGCTGCGCCGTTTGGTCCAGTCGGGCGCAGTGGTGACCAAGTTCGAGCAGATCGAACCGAGCCTGCGCGAGATTTTCATCTCCAAGGTCAGCGAACCATGAGCAAAATCTGGATCATTGCGCGCCGCGAGTATTTCGAGCGCGTGCGAAACAAAATGTTCATCATCATGACCCTCATCGGGCCAGCGCTTCTAGTGTTGTCCGGACTTTTGCCAGCGCTGCTCTTCCGGCTCGATGCGGGCGGAGCCAAGCGGATACGCATCTTCGATGAAACCGGACGCCTCTACGAGCGGGTGCGCGATGCGCTCGAAAGTGACCGAAAAGGCGACGGGCGCGAAGCGCACGCGCGCGAAAGCATCGGGCGCTACGACGTCTCTCCCGTCGGTGGAAAGGGAAGGTCGCTCGAAGATGTGCGACGTGAACTTGCCGAGAGCGTGCGGCGTGGCGAAATAGATTTCTACGTCATTTTGCCGCGCGACGTGATCGCGGGCGCGCGGGCCGAGGTTTACGGGCGTAATCCAAGCGATCTGTTCACGGTGGACGACATCGAAGCGGCCATCAATGATGCTGTGATCGAAGCGCGCATGAGAGAGGCGCAGATCGATCCGAGCCGCATCGCGTCGCTTTCCGAGCGCGTGCGCTTGAATGTGGTGCGCGTCAGTGAGCAGGGCGAAGAGAAGATCTCGGGCGCCGGTTTCTTCGTCGCTTTCATCGTCGGATTCCTAATCTATATGACTATCATCCTTCATGGGCAAGCGGTGCTTTCGTCGGTGGTCGAAGAGAAGAATTCGCGTGTCATCGAGGTATTGCTCTCTTCAGCGCGGGCGTTTGATCTGATGATGGGCAAACTCGTCGGCATCTCGCTCGTCGCGTTAACGCAGTACGCCGTTTGGGGAGTAGCCGCAGTCCTCTTCTGGATCTATGGCTTGGCCGCGCTGGCTGCCAGTGGCATCAACCTCGCCCTGCCATCCATCTCGCCTCTGGTGCTGCTCTATTTTCTCTGCTTCTTCCTAGTCGGTTTCTTCATCTATGCGACGCTTTATGCGCTGGCCGGAGCGGCGACGACGACTACGCAAGAAGGCGGACAGCTCGCGATGCCGGTGATCTTCTTGCTCGTCATCGGATTCTACTTGGTCTTCCCCGTCATGCGCAGCCCGAATTCGACGTTCGCCACCGTCATCTCGCTTGTGCCCTTCTTTACGCCGGTCATCATGCCGGTCAGATTGGTTACGGAAGCGCCGCCCGTGTGGGAAACGCTCTTGTCGCTTGCGCTGAGCGTCGTGACGGCAATCGGTCTGGTCTGGATCGCCGCGCGCGTCTATCGTGTGGGGATCCTGATGTACGGCAAACGCGCGACGATCCCGGAGATCTGGCGCTGGATCAGGCAGCCTTGAAGTCGAAAGGCCGACAGAACAGAATCGGTCGCCAGCAAGACGAAGAAGGTTCGAACCGCCGTCCGTAAACGACGCTGGCTTCAAGATGCGAAGCGCCGTTTTTGAATTCATCTAGTTCGGCTGATTCCCACGGATGAACGTCGAAACCGAGAAGAAATACCGCCTCGATCAGGCCGAAGCGATAGCGCTGCGGCAACGTCTTCAAGCTTTAAGTGCGCCGTGCCTCGAAGAAGATTTCGAGGAGAACACAATTTACAGCGGCCACGGACTCGACCCAGCGCGTCAAGCGCTGCGCCTGCGCCGCACGCGCAACGGCGCCACGCTCGCCTTCAAAGAACGCCAGCCCTCGCGATCCGCCATCAAACGCCAACGCGAAGAAGAGACGGCAGTCGGAGATCCGCAAGCCGCAGCGCGCATACTCGAAGCTTTGGGCTTCCGTCCAACGCTCGTCTACGAAAAGCGGCGCGCGACCTTCATGGTAGACCGGTGTCGCGTCTCGGTGGATGAGTTGCCCTTCGGCCTCTTCGCCGAGGTCGAAGGCGAGGCGGCGGACATCGCAAGAGTCGAAAAGCTGCTCGGTTTGTGCGACGCGCTCGCCGAAGATGCGACCTACCCGGAACTCGCAGCTAAGTACGGGCAACGCCGGGGAGAGAGGACGGAAGCGCGCTTCGAGTAGGGACGTGACGCGAGGTTCGACACGGTGAACCGAACCTCATGGACGAAGCGTTCTCCCCCGCCGGCTCGGGCGGCGGAGCCGAGATGATCAGCTGAAGCCCTTCTTCCTTCCGGTTCGAGTCGGCGACCAGTTCGGCAAACGCGCTTCACCCGAAACGTCTGAAAAGCATTGACTTCTTTTAAAATTTGTTTTACAAAATTAAACAACGAGGCCGCAGTTTGCCGCCTCGATTTCGTCACAGGACGTGGCCGCAGAGATGAAGAGAGGTCTGTTCGTATTCGTCGTCCTCGCGTTCTTCCTCTTGCCTTGCGCGGCGCAGCAGCCAGCGGCGGTGCTCGTCGCCAGTTGGGAAGAGGGGGCAAGAGGCGAGCGCGCTATCGAGCCCAACGTCTTTCCATTGCAAGATCGTCCCCAACGGACCGCGGCAAGAGGCGAGCGCGCTATCGAGCCCAAGGCTGTCTCGCTCGGCGCAAACACGATGGCCCGCGATCTTGAATCCGCCGTGCTCGCGCACATCAACCGTGAACGACAGCGTTTAGGATTGCCGCCGCTTGCGCTGGATGAGACGCTGGCGCTCATTGCGCGGGCGCACGCGGCGGAGATGGCGCGCGCTGGCGTGCTGTCACACGTCGGAGCCGACGGAGCCAGCACGGTGGAACGCGCGCGACTCTACGGACTGCGAGGTTGGCGAGCGCTCGGCGAGAACATCGCTTTCAATCAAGGGTTCGACGATCCGGCAGACTTCGCCGTGGAACGGTGGATGCAGTCGCCCAAGCACCGCGCCAACATCACCAACGCGCTCTTCACGCACACGGGAATCGGCGTCGTGCGCACGCCGGATGGGCGCGTCTTCTTCACGCAGCTTTTCCTTGCTCGCTGAAGTCGGTCGAAGAGAGTAACCACATTTTTTGCTAAGCGCTCTAGGATGGTGGCGCTTGCGTTGCGGTAACGCTGACGTCGGTCGAAGAGAGTAACCACATTTTCTGCACCGATCCGTGCTAGACGAGTCTGGTGCACGTTTGTCGTTGGTTCGCGTCGTTGCTTTTCGGAACTCTCCGACCGAGAGGACGGGTCAACTTGGACCCCTCATCTCCATCCAGCGCCCGTGCCACAGAAATCATCATCTTCGGTAGCTTGTGTGCACTGGGCCCGTTGTCCAATCGGCTTCCTCCCCGGCCCTGTCGCAGCTTGCGTGCACTAGGCACGTTGTCCAACAGTTGTCCGAGCGACTTAGCAAATCTGCGTGGGAGAATCGTCGCCTTCGGCAGCGTTCTTCTTTTGTCTCTCTGCCCGGTTGCTCGTTTCTCACGCGCCTGCCCGAGCGCGGAGAGAGGGAGGCGGCGCGTTTTTGCTATTTGCCCTCTTTCGGAAAGAGCCCACGCGTCTTCAGCCAGTCGATAAGCCGGTCTTTCCAAGTCGTGAGAATCGGGTCCTGCGGCGCGAGGCCGACGCCGTGCTGGCCGCGCTCGTATATGTGCAGTTCTGCCGGCACGCCCGCTTTGCGGAGCGCTAGGTAGAAAGCGATGCTGTTTTCCGGCGGCACGGCGCGGTCTTCGGTGGTGTGAAAGAGAAAGGTGGGCGGCGTTTGCGGCGTCACGCGTTTTTCGTTCGAGAGGTCTTCAAGCAGCTTTTGGTCGGGAGCTTCACCGAGCAGGCTGCGGCGCGATCCGACGTGGCTGAATGGTGCCGTGAAAGAGATCACCGGGTAAGCGAGCACGAGGAAGTCTGGGCGCGAACTCGTTCGCTCGACCTCGTCGGCTGCGCCAGCGTTGCCCACCTCGAAATGCGTGCCCGCCGTTGCCGCAAGATGACCGCCAGCGGAGAAACCGAGAACGCCGATGCGATCGGGAAAGATGCCGAAATCCTTGGCGTGGAATCGGACGTAGCGAATGGCTCTTTGCGCGTCTTGCAGCGGGGCGGGATGATGGTAACGCGGCCCCAGACGGTACTTGAGTACGAAAGCCGCAATACCGTGCGAGTTGAGCCATTCGGCGACCTGTTTGCCTTCGTGATCCATCGCCAGCGTGACATAACCGCCGCCGGGAAAGACGATGATGCCGGTGCCGATGCTGTTCTGCGGCAAATAGATCGAGAGCGTCGGCACGTCGCGCTCTTCTTTGCCGACAGCGCCGGGAGCGCCATCGGGCCAGAGCGGAATGACCTTCGGAGAGGGAGTTTGAGCGAGTAGTGCGGAGGCGAGGCAAAGAACGAGCGCCGTCGCGCGCAACAAGCGGCGACTCTCCTCGGTCGAAAGGAGTGAGAGCGCAAAGCCGCTCGCACGCTCAGCTACACGCTGGCCCAGACGAAAGCGAACGTTCTCGGGCGATCCGATGACAAGGGTGTGCAGTGTGTCCGTCGCCATGTCGCGGTCGGATTCCGCTTCACGTTCGCCAGCGCCGGGGCCTTCGCCGGTGGAATCTTTTGTGCGCAGTGATTTGAACATCGGCAATCCTTGCGGGCATGAGTTGATAAAGTCACATTTCGACTCTAGCGCGACCGCTGCACGACGGTCAATCGCTTCCTCACGTCGCAGCGGCTGCGTTCAGGCGAAGAGCGAAATCGAGCGCGTGGTGGTTGATTGCTGCGCGATCCAAGGGGCCTTTCTTCGGAGGACCGTTCCCCATCTAGCAATGGTCTTTCTTCGAAAGACCGTTGCTCATCTCGTCGTGGTTGAGGGAACGAACGGCCATGGTACGCTTGCGCGCCTTCGCGCTTGACAGCGCGCCCCATCGGGCGCAAAGATGGGGCGCGAGAATGGAGCGGTTAGAACTTCCTTCGTTCGCCAAGATCAACTGGATTCTGCGCGTATTGGGGCGGCGGTCCGACGGTCTGCACGAGGTCGCCACCGTCATGCAGACGGTGACTCTGCATGATACGCTCGTCTTTACGCTTGCGGATGACGACCGGGTCGAAATCGAGTGCGATCACCCGGGCGTT
>CAKZOF010000072.1 GCA_937135995.1 uncultured Pyrinomonas sp. | reverse complement strand
ACGATGCTGTCTGGCAGTTCTGCAACGAAAAGATGCGCTCCGTGCCGGGACGCCGCGTGATCGTCATCGTCACTGACGGTGACGATACGTACAGCCGCGCGACGTTGCGCGACGCCATCGACATCGCGCAACGAACCGAAACGCTCGTCTTCGCCATCTCCACCAAAGCGGGTTTTTCTGGTACGGTGCCGGGCGTCGAAGCCGGAACGGTGGCCGACAAAGGCGACCGTAACCTCGAGAAGTTGTGCGAAGAGACGGGCGGACGCGCTTTCTTCACGGGCGATATGCTCGCGCTGGAACGCTCGTTTGCACGCATCGCTCGCGAGCTTCGATCGCAATATATCATCACTTATCGCCCGAGCAACGACCGCTACGACGGTAGCTTCCGCCGCATCGAAGTCAAGCTCGTCAACAACCGTGACGGGATGCGCGTGCGCACACGGCGCGGCTACACGGCAGTGGCCGACAACGTCGCTGCGCAGTAGCCATTGCGACGCGGCTCTGGAACGCGGTCCGGAAATGCAGTAGATCATCCATGCTCGAACGAACGCCAAAGATTCTGAAAACGGTCGGCCGGACGGATGGGCACCCATCATCACGCATCCGGCAAACGCTCGCCCTGACGCTGGCACTTGCGCTCTGGGCATCTTCCAGCGTCGCACAGCAACAGACCGATCCGGCCCAAACGACGAGACCGCGGCGCGCTCAAACCGCGACGCCCGCGCCACAGCAACAAACACCTCCTCGCCCCCAAGAACCCGCCAAACAAGGTGAACCCGTCGACGAAGACGACGTCGTGCGCATCGAGACCGATTTGACGACGGTGCTCTTCAGCGCGCGCGATAAGAACCGCAGGTTTGTCACCACGCTCCAGCGCGACGATGTGCGCCTCTACGAAGATGACGTGCCGCAGGAGATCTCCACCTTCGAGCGCCAAACGGAACGGCCGTTGTCGCTGGCTATCCTCATCGACACGAGCCTTTCACAGGAACTGACTCTGCCGGATGAAAAAGCCGCCGCCCGCGCCTTCGTTCGTTCTGTGGTGCGCCCTGACAAAGACGAAGTCGCTGTTATCTCCTTCACCGGCGATGCGACGCTCGAACAGGG
>CAKZOF010000071.1 GCA_937135995.1 uncultured Pyrinomonas sp. | reverse complement strand
GGGCCGTTTCTCTTCGGCGAAATACATGAAGGATTCGCACGTCAGGTGATGACGGTGCGTCGGGTCGCGAAAAGAGCTGACGTCCGTGTAGTGCGGCGTGTCGAGCTTGATGATCGCGCCCGGTTTGGCGATGCGGTAAAGTTCGGCCATGACGGCAAGCACGTCCTCGACGTGTTCGATCACCTGATTGCCGATGATCAGATCGAACTCATCATCGGGAAAAGGGTAAGGGAAAACGTTCAGGTCGTGAATGACGTCGGCGTCGGTTCGCGGGTTGACGTCCAACCCGATGGCGCCCGGCGTCTTGTGCTTGCCGCACCCGATATCCAGAATCTTAAGCCTGCGGTTCTCGCCGCTCGCTGTCGACGTCGCTCTTGTCGTCATTCCGCTCTTCGTTTCCGCGCGCCAACGGGTCGCGCTTTCGCCGAACGAAAACCCGAGTTTAGCTTCAGCTGCGGACCCAAGACAAGCCGTGTTTTGCGGCGCAGCCAGAGAGACGAAGCCCCCTTGCGCTGTCAACGCGGCGCGCCGCTTTCCTCATCGAAAATTCCAGACGCTTTTCGGGAACGCGCCCCTCTCGTGCGGCGTGTATCCTTGATGACAAAGAACGGGCTCTTGCTTGCCTGCCCGGTTTCGAAAGAAGGAGGAAGCGGAAGATGAAGAAGTTCTTGCTCGCCATGACATGCGTGCTCGCATGCGCCGCGGCGGCGAGCGCGCAAAGCCCCGAAATTCGCCTCTCGATCTTCGGCGGCAATCTCCTTGGCATCGTCACGCAAGACCTTGCGCGCGAGGAAGCGAGCCGTTACGGATTGAAGGAACCGGTCGGCGCAAGGATCGCGCGCGTTTTCGCCAACAGCCCAGCCGAAAAGGCCGGTTTGCGCGAGGGTGACATCATCATCGCATACGACGGCGAACCGGTCACCAACTCGCGCAAGCTCGCGCGCCTGATCGAAGAGTCGCCCGCCGGCCATCAGGCCCGCGTGCGCCTCTTGCGCGATGGCAAAGAGCAGGAGTTGACCGTCACGCTCGCTTCGCGCACGGCTTTGGACGACACAGCGCGTTTGCAAAACATCATCGCCACCATGGGGCGAGCGCGGCGCATCGGCGTGACGACGCAGCCGTTGACCCGGCAGTTGGCTGATTACTTCGGCGTCGCCGAAGGGCAGGGACTGCTCGTCACCTCGGTGGAGGCGAACGGTCCGGCAGCGCGTGCTGGATTGAAGGCGGGCGATGTAATCGTCGAAGCCGATGGCGAAAAAGTGGCGACCGCGCTCGCTCTTTCGCGTGCGCTCAATCGCCGAGCCGGCGGCGACGTGACGTTGACCGTGGTGCGCGACAAGCAGCGGCTCGCGATCAAGGTCACGCCCGAAGCGCGAGGCGCTTTTCGCGACGACTTCAGCCCTATGCTGGAAAATCTTCTGCCGGAAGTGCGCCTGCGGCTCCCGCGGATGATCCCGCCCGTATTGCGATCGGGCGGGCGCGTGCTCTAAACGCCCAGCCGATGAAGGCGGCGGACCTTCGCATGGGCGCGCGAGAAGGAGCTTCGACTCGTTGCCACGTTGGTTAGTTCAGTCTGCGATACCCGAGCGGGCGGGCAACGAGTCGTGCCGCAACTGACCGCCCCTGCAGAATCAACTCTCGATCACCGAGCGGGCCGAGCGCGCGCGATTTTCGGTCCGAGCTCTTTGGTTGAACGTTTGCTTGGGGCATCAGGGTGCCGTGCCCTTCTTTTTGGCTAAGAGATTATCCCGCGCCGCCAGCGCTTCTTGGTAAGCTCCGCCAGCGACCTGGCCCATCTTGATCGCCGCTTCGAATTCGCGCAGGGCCTCCGCGTCGCGCTCGAGAAACGCGAGGATGCGTCCCATCGCCGTGTGCGCCCGTGAAAGCAACGCTGCATCTCGCTCCGGCAGGGCGCGCCGCACTGCCGAGCGGTAGTTCTCGAGCGCGCGGTTGAGCCGTTCGGCCAGTACGTCTTCGTCGGTTGCGTCTTCCGCCGACAGGCTCGCCGCTTGCGCCAACGCGAAGTAGATGCGCGGCTCTTCCGGGTGTTCTTTCAACATCTCGCTAAGGCGCGCTTCGGCCGTCACGTAGTTGCGCAGGCGGAGAAGCTCATCGATCTCGGCGAGGTTTTTGATCAGCGTCGCACGTCGCGCCGCTTCGGCCATTTCCGCGTCGCCAGCGCGCGACATCTCGGCGCGGCGAGCGGCGACGCGCTCGCGCGCGGCACGATATTCAGCCGGGCGGCGCGCTTCGCGTTGCGGATCGAACGAAGCGATCATGTCCGAAAAGAAGTTGGCGATGTCAAATCCAGAAGTCTCTATGTCGCGCAAGCGTTCCATGAAGTAGAAAGAGAGTACCGCGCCGCGTTCGTAAGCTTCGGCCAGTTGCGCTGTGGTCTCGTCCTCGATCGCGGCGCGCCGGCGCTCGGCCTCGTCGCGGACGGTCCGCTGCTCGGCGGGCGAAGTGGCGCGCTTGTAGCGCTGGCCCAGTTCTTGCTGGAGCGCGGCGAGCTTGAGCAGTTCGCTCATGCGCGCGTCGGCGGCGATGACCAGCGAACGGGCGACGGCGAAGAAGACGTCGGGCGCAGGTGCGTTGCTCGCGTTGGGTCGCGCGTCGATGAGTTGCTTGAGGGCATCGCGTCGCGCTGCGATGTCGCGGTTGAAGCGCACCACCAGGGGATCGATCACGAACTGAAGATAGGCGCGGCGCAGCTCCGATGAAACGGGATCGGTGTTGTAAGGGATGATGGCGTAGTAATCGTCGGCGATCACGCGAAAGTTGATCGTTCCCGGCGCAGCCAGCAGGTCCGGAATGACGTGAAAGCGACGCGCGCGCGCGCGCAGCGTGAAAGCCGGTCCAGCCTTTTTA
>CAKZOF010000070.1 GCA_937135995.1 uncultured Pyrinomonas sp. | reverse complement strand
CGCCGTATCACAAACGGCCAGATCGCAAACGAACATGCCAGCGGGAGCGAGCAACGTTTCGCAGAAGGTAATGTCCGAAACTTCCCCAGCCCGCGCGTCGGATGCAGAGGTAGTGTGGCCTGGATCAGCTTCGAACAAAACTGAGTGTGATCCCGACGTCACGACGAAGTTGCGTGAGCGTGTGGAAGAGCTGGAGCGAAGGCTGTCCGAACTGGAAAGAAGGGGGCTCGTGTCGAAAGAGCAGCACTCTCCCCTAGATACCGAGGCTGCGAGCGTGTCCGCGCGTGAAGCAATCGTTCGACCATCCCAGGCAGGTGCTCAGACGTCTCCACCGTCGCCATCCAGCAACGGCGCACGTCCCGATCCGTTTGATGGTTTCAGATACGAGTTTCTGATCGATGGGTACTACTTGTTCAATGCCAACCGTCCGGAAGGCAGAGTCAATCTCCTGCGAGCTTACGATGTGCTTGCCAATAGCTTCAGTTTGAATCAAGCGGGTGTCATTCTCGAACGCGCTCCGGATTCTGAACGAGGAAGACGGGTTGGCTTGAGGCTCGACCTCATGTTCGGCCAAGCGACCGAGACTTTGCAAGGTAACTCGAACAACGAGTTGCGCCCGCAGGTCTACCGCCATATCTGGCAGGCTTACGGCACGTACGTTTTCCCTGTCGGGAAAGGACTGAAGGTGGACTTCGGTAAATGGGCGAGTTCTCTGGGCTACGAGAGCAACTACACCAAAGATAACTTCAACTATTCGCGCTCTTTCTACTTCAATTTCCTCCCTTTCTATCACTTCGGAGTGCGAACCAACTACGCGCTCAGCGATAGGCTGACGTTTGAACACTGGTTGGTCAACGGCACGCAGCAATCCGAAGATTTCAACGGCTTCAAATCCCAGGCGCTTCTGATTAACTACAAGCCGAGCCAGCGCATCACTTCGCAGTTTAACTACTACTTCGGGCAAGAGCAGCGTGATCTTCAAGCACCTGCCAACGGTTCCTCGCTACCAGTCCAGCCTGGGCTTGGACTGAACTCTATCCGTCCATCCCCTGATGGGCGGCTTCACATCTTCGACACGTATCATACGTTCAGCTTGACGAAGAAGCTAACCATCGCTCTCGAAGCGGATTATGTTGTCGGACGCGTTCGACGTTCGAGCCCGCCCGCAACCGTGTGGGGGGGCGCTGGGTATGTTCGCTACCAATTCAATCCGAAGATTGCAATGGCGGGACGGTTCGAGTACTTGGCAGAACGGACGGCCAGCGATGGTGCCCTCTTTTCAGGAGTCACGCAAGCGCTCAAAGAGCACACCTTGACGTTCGACTATCTACTGGCTGATGGTTTTCTCGGGCGCATCGAATATCGCAGAGATTTCTCCAACCGCCCCTTCTTCCTGACAGAGAAAGAGGGCGTATTGAAGAAAGAGCAGAACACGCTCACTTTAGGACTCACTTGGTGGTTCAACTCGAAACGTGACCGGTGAAGGAGTAGCCCTATGTTGGATATCATCTTCGTTGCCGTGACAACGGTTTTCTTCTTGCTCTCCATCGTGTACGTGCGATGGTGCGAAAAGATGCGTGACGGGAGGTAGAAAATGGAGAACTTGATCGGGTTGATCGTTGCTGCGGGACTTTTCATCTATTTGCTCTATGCTCTTCTCAAACCGGAGAGGCTCTAGCGCAAACGCGCCTTGACACCAACAACCCGAGGTGAGGTTTATGACATTCGAAGGCTGGTTGCAGATCATTCTGTTCTTCGCGCTCGTGTTGGCGGTCACTAGGCCGCTCGGTGCATACATGGCACGTGTTTATCAACGCGAGCGGACGTGGTTCGATCCGGTTTTGCGACCGCTCGAGCGCTTGATCTATCGCGCGATTGGGGTTGATGAACGGCGCGAAATGCGTTGGACCGAGTACGCTTTGAGCATGTTGCTTTTCAGCGTCGTGTCGATGCTCCTTCTTTACTTGCTTCAGCGCTTGCAGGGTGTTTTACCCTTCAACCCACAAGGTTTTGCTGCGGTCCCGCCGGATCTCGCTTTCAACACGGCGGCGAGTTTTACGACGAATACCAACTGGCAGGCTTACGGCGGCGAATCGACTATGAGCTATCTCACGCAGATGGCCGGTCTTGCGTATCAGAATTTCGTTTCAGCGGCGGTCGGCATGGCTGTGGCCGTCGCTTTCATTCGCGGCATCGCGCGTCGCGAATCGGAGACGATCGGCAACTTCTGGGTCGATCTGGTGCGCGGGTTGCTCTGGATCCTGTTGCCGATCAGTTTCGTCCTGGCGCTTGCGCTCGTCTCACAAGGCGTAGTGCAGAACTTCCGCGCTTATGAGACGGCGACGCTCATCGATCCACAGGTGGTGCAAACCGAGAGCGGCGAGCAACAGCGGACGACCACGCAAACGATTCCGCAAGGACCCGCTGCATCGCAGATCGCCATCAAGATGCTCGGCACCAACGGCGGCGGATTCTTCAACGCCAATTCCGCCCATCCGTTCGAGAACCCGACGCCTTTCTCGAACTTGCTTGAGATGCTAGCGATCTTCGCGATCCCCGCCGGTTTCACCTACACGTTGGGACGAATGACCGGCTCGCAACGTCATGGCTGGGCCGTCTTTGCGGCGATGAGCCTGCTCTTTTTCGTCGGGGTCGCGGTTGCTTACTGGGCCGAAGCGCGCGGTAATCCGCTCATCGCTGCGCTCGGTGTAGACCAGCGCGCAAGCGCCGTGCAGCCGGGCGGCAACATGGAAGGCAAAGAGGTGCGTTTCGGCATCGCTGATTCCGCCCTCTTTGCGACCGTGACGACGGACGCCTCGTGCGGCGGGGTCAACTCCATGCACGACTCTGTCACGCCGCTCGGTGGG
>CAKZOF010000069.1 GCA_937135995.1 uncultured Pyrinomonas sp. | reverse complement strand
CTGCTCCGGCGTCATGCCGCGCTTCATGTACTCGACCACAGTGCGCGCGCCGTTGATGTAGATCACCTCTTCGCCGCGCCCCGTTGAACCGGCGGCACCGACGTCGTTGTCCACGTAGAGGCCGCACCCGATGAGCGGCGAATCGCCCACGCGCCCTGGGATCTTCCACGCAAGACCGCTGGTTGTGGTCACGCCGCTGATGTCGCCGACGGCATCGAGCGCCAGACAATTGATCGTTCCCGTCGGCGGACGGCGCGCCACTTCGTCGGCCCACGCCAGCAGTTCGCGCAGGCGGTCCTCGTCGCCACCAGCGAGCTGTTCGGCCAAAATATCGCTTTCGCGCTTCCGTTCTTCCTCCAACCGGCGCTGCCCCGCCGGAGAAGCGGGTGCTGGCGTGTGTGGACTCGGCCCCCAATCGTCGCGGTCCGACAGCGTCTCTTTCCAGCGTATCCAGGCCAGCCGCGATTCCGGCGTTAGCAGATCGACGTTTTCGAACCCGTGCGCCGTCGCGAAATCGCGCGCCCCTTGCCCAACAAGCAAGATGTGATCGGTGCGTTCCATGACGACGCGCGCGACCTTCGACGGCGTGCGCACGCCGCGCAGCGCGGCCACCGCCCCAGCCCGCCGCGTGGGCCCGTGCATGACGCTCGCATCGAGTTCCACTTCGCCGCGCTCGTTCGGCAAACCGCCGTAGCCGACGGAGTTGTCCTTGGGATCGAGTTCGACGATGTTGACGCCCTCGATAACCGAATCGAGCGTGTCGCCGCCGCGTCGCATGACCTCAACGGCTTTGGCGACTGCGGCCAACCCATTGGCGCTGGAGACCGAAATGGGCGGCGTCGCTCGCCGCGCCGGGCCAGCGACTTGCTGGCCCGCCACCTCGACGAGCAGTCCCGCTCCGAGCGGAGCGACGCTCAGGCCGAACGCCGCTCGTTCGAGAAACTTTCGACGGCTGCTGTTCATCTCGTTGACTGGCGACAATGCGTCGTGATCTGAATTTTAAATCGCCCGCAAGCACGCAGAAGACAGCTTCGTGCGGTCGCGCATGGTATCAGAGGACGGGTGCGAGGAACAAGCGCCGGAGAGGTTTCGCCGCGGCTGAACTTCATGCTCCCGCGATCTCTTCATAAGCGCGACGCGCTCGTTCGGCCAACGCCGTTGGCACCGTGACGCGGTACGGATGCTTGGCGAAAAAGGGAGGCACGCGCCTGACCTCGGCGCCCAAGGCCTGAAGCGCGGCCACGGCACGTTCGTCGCTCAGCTCTTCGGTGCCGTAGGCTTCCGCCGCGCGCCGCAACGCGCCGCGCAAACGATCCAACGGGAGCTCGCGCTCGGCCAAGACCTTTCCGCGCGCCTGGAAATCGCCGAGCGCGCGCAACACGATCACTGTGTCATCCGGCGGCGACGGTTTGTGCTGCGCATCGAACAGGCTCGGTTGATGCATAAAACGTTCAAGCTCGATTCGCGCGTTCGCGCCAGCTTCGCCGAAGAAGGATCTGCTTCCTCGCCCGACGCTTTCGACGACCGATGCTCAACGAGGCGCGTTGGCGCGTCTCGGGCGCACGTCGTCGTGCGTCATGTGTTGATGGCGCGCATCATCGCCGTCATGGGCGGTGGCGTTTCGCTTTTCGCGTCGCTTGGCCTCGATCAATTCGGACTGTTCATAAGGGTCGAGTCGCGCGAAGATGTAAAAGGTCTCGCCAGCGCGCGACGTTCCCAAGAACCTGTACGTGTCGTTGATCACCTCGCCGACGACGAGCGAGCGCGGGTTCGGTGGCTGCTCGAAGATCGTGTGGAACTCGTCGGGCGCAACGGCGATGAGTTCCGGAACGTAATCGTTACCGGTGGCGCGCACCATTTCGATCACCATCCGGCGTAACGCGCGGATGCGATTCGAATTGCGGCGGTAATAGGCCGGGCTGATCTCGCGGCGGCTCACGCGGTCGTCGACCACCTCCTCTTCGGCACGCAAGTAGCCGAGATAGGCGCGAACCACCGGGCCGAACTCACGCTCGTCCACCTCACCGACGGTGCGCCGCTGCGCATGGACGCCGGACGCAACGACGAAAACGACCAAACACGCTGCGCCCCACCACACATGTCGCTTTTTCGCTTCACCGCCTCGCATGAGAAGCGAATTTTAATAACGGCGCACCCTGTTTGCCAAACCAAGGGGAAACCAAGGCGCGTGCTGCTCCTTAAAGTTTCGAGAGGAGCTAGATTCACAGGAACCACTTCCAAACACGGTTGCGGTTGTTGGAGCTAGTGAAGTCGACTGGTGTTAATCTCACAGGTTCTACTTCTGAATACAGGGCGGAGCGCGGCAGAACAGACGCGCCGAAGATCTTCGACTGCATCGGGGCGGCTTCCAAACGCATTGCGCGCGCCTTGCGTGGAGTGCTACATTTTCACCGGAAACATGGCGCAGTCGAAGGATGAACCGATGCTCGATGACGGCGCGCCGCGCATCGCCGGAAAGCGCGTCGCGCTCGGCGTAGCAGGTGGCATCGCCGCCTACAAAGCCGTCGAGATCATGCGCGGGCTGCAGAGGGCTGGGTGTGCGGTGCGCGTCGCCCTGACGCGCCACGCTTGCGAATTCATCCGCCCGCTGACTTTTCGCGCGCTCACAGATGAACCGGTGATCGTTGACGATTACGCGCCCGAAAATCCAGACCCGATCGCGCATATAAGTTTTTCGCAACAGATCGATCTCTTCCTCGTCGCTCCGGCGACAGCCAACCTTCTCGCTAAATTCGCCGCTGGCCTCGCCGATGATTTTCTGACGACCACCTATCTGGCAACCACCGCGCCGGTGATCGTTGCGCCGGCGATGAACCCACAGATGTGGCACCACCCGGCGACGCAACGCGCCATCGCTCAACTTCGTGCTGACGGCGTGCATATCATCGAACCCGACCGAGGCGAAATGGCTTGCGGCGCTGTCGGACCGGGGCGCTTGAGCGAGCCTGAAAAGGTGGTCCAAGCGGCGCTGCGCCTACTCGACGCGCACGGGCGCGCGCGCGATCTGACGGGTGAACGGATCTTGATCACTGCTGGCGCGACGCGCGAGGAGATCGATCCCGTGCGTTTCATCTCGAACCGTTCGTCGGGGCGCATGGGCTTCGCGCTCGCCGAAGCCGCGCTGGCCCGCGGCGCGCAAGCGACCGTGGTTGCGGCAGCAACGAGCGCGCCCGAGCCGTGCGGGGCGCGCATCGTGCGCGTCTCCTCCGCCGAGGAGATGCTACGCGCAGTGATGAGCGAACTGCCGGACGCAACCATCTTCATTGCGGCCGCCGCCGTTGCCGATTACCGGCCCGTGATGCGCGCGCCGCAGAAGATCAAAAAGTCCGACCGCCGCTTGACGCTCGAACTCGAACCGACGCCCGACATACTGGCCGAAGTCGCGCGGCAAAAGCGCGATGCGCTTGTCGTCGTCGGGTTCGCTGCCGAAACCGAGCGCGTCGCCGAGAGAGCGCGTGCGAAGCTGGAGCGCAAAGGGCTGGATTTGATCGTCGCCAACGACGTTTCGCAAGAAGGCGCAGGCTTCGACACCGAGACCAACATCGTCACGCTAATCGCGCGCGACCGCGCACGCGATCTGCCGCGCATGACCAAGCTCGAAGTCGCGCACCGCGTGCTTGACGAAGCGAAGCGCCTGCGAGCCATGCAGATGGCGGACGGCAGCACCGCGAAAACGGTTCGCTGAAACGGGACGCAGCCGGTTCGACGCGAGCGAAAACCGATGCAGATGAACGATCACGAGCGTGAACTTTCGAATTTGATTGCCGCCGTGAAGGGCCGGCTCGAACTGCTGCTTGCGCTCGGCGTCGAGACGTTCGATCATGTTCCCGTCGTCGCCGCGATCAAAAGCGAGGCGCTGCGGACGGAGCAAGCGTTGCACCGAGCGGCAGCGCCGGAGACACCGAACACGGATGGACGCGCGCCCCTAGAAGACCGCCACCGCTCCGCGCCAGAGCCGCCGAACACGGGGGAAGAGAGCAAGGTCATGGCCAAGAGCAAGAAGCGCGCCGAAACGTCGCCTCCGCCGCAAGAGACGCTCTTCGGCGAAATCACGCCCAAAGACGAAGCGAGCATGCCGCGCCCCGGCGAGACGCTGGAAGACATTCGCCGCGACATAAACGACTGCACACGTTGCCCGCTTCACCGAAGCCGCACGCACATTGTCAATAGCGAAGGCAATCCACACGCGCGCTTGATGTTCGTCGGCGAGGCTCCGGGGGCCGACGAAGACGCGCAGGGGAGGCCCTTTGTCGGGCGCGCCGGACAGCTTCTGAACAAGATCATCGAGGCCATCGGCCTGAAACGCGAAGACGTCTTTATTGGCAACATCAACCGCTGCCGCCCGCCGGGCAATCGCACGCCGACCGCGGCGGAAGCGGCGACGTGTAAACCCTTCCTGCTTCGCGAAATCGCCGTCGTCCGCCCGGAAGTGATCGTGGTGCTTGGCAACACGGCGATGCAGAACCTGCTCGGCACCAAAGAAGGGATCACCAAGATGCGCGGGCGGTTTCTCGATTTCAACGGGATCAAAGTGATGCCGACGTTTCATCCGGCCTATCTGCTGCGCGATCCATCGAAAAAGCGCGAGGCGTGGGAAGACATGAAGAAGGTGCGTGATTACCTGAACGGCACGCTGAAGCTCGATTAAATGGGCACCGGCGGATCTAGGCGGGAAACGGCGACGCTCTCGACACGTTGAGGGGCAGAGAGGATGAGTTCGCAAGGCACGCTGGCATTCGGCCCGCCGTCGGATGAACCGGCGGAGACGCTCGAAGCGATCAACGCCGAACTGCTCGAGCGCGCGCAAGAGTTGCCCGCATTGCGCGAGCGCGTCTTCATCTTCGGCGAAGGGCCGACGGAGCCGCGCGTCGCCGTCGTCGGCGAATCCCCGGGTCCGCCCGACATCGAATCTGGCCGGCCCTTCATGGGACCAGCGGGCCAGATGCTCGAAAGGATCCTCGGTTCGATCGGCTTGCGGCGACAAGATTGTTACTTAACGAACACGGTGAAGATCGTCTCCACGGGCGACGAGATGACGCCCGACATCTTGAACTTCTTCACGCCGTATCTTCATCGCGAATTGGCCGTCGTGCGCCCGCGCTTGCTCATCGCGTTCGGCAACACGCCGACGCGTGCGCTGCTCGGGACGAAAAAACCGATCTCGCAGGTGCGCGGAGAGTTCTACGATTACCGCGGGATGACCGTGCTCCCAACTTTCAACCCGGCCTATCTGCTGCGCGATCCGTCGAAGAAGCGCGAAGTCTGGGAAGACATGAAGAAAGCTCGCGCCTTTTTGAATTCCCTTTAAGCCGTGATCGTGGAACTTTGTGCAAAAGGATCTCCTCGACTCTCAACGCGGTCTGGAACACGAACCCTCATGGCACGTCAGAAAATCATGAACCGCACACGTTGTCACCGCTTAACGTGGAAGCGCTCTCACTTAACTTACGGCGGCGTGATCGTTGGAGCAGCCTGTTTCCGCTATCGAGCGAAGGTTCGTAGTCCGAACTGCGGGAATCTAAGATCGGCAGGTGTATAATGTTTGCCTAGCACCCGTTCGCTAAACCATGGCTCAGCGCCACGAAGCCGCTCCGCAAAGAGCGGTCTTTTTGTTTTGACCGAAGTTGCGTTGCGCCGTTGCCTCAAATAGTCTTTCATTGGGTCGAGCGAACGCAACGGATTGATGAGCCGTTTATGCCGCACGGCGTTGAACCTAAGCGATGGATGAGCGGATCACATTGCCACAGTACGTCGAGGTCGCCGTGCCGCTCGGCGTGCGGCGAACCTTCACCTATCGCTTGCCGCTCGCCTTCCGTTCGGCGGCGCGCACGGGCGCGCGGGTACGCGTCCAACTCGGACGACAACTGCTCACCGGATATATCGTCGCGCTCTACGACGCGCTCGATTCGGCGCTCGACGTGGCCGAAGTTAAAGAGATTGAAGAGTTGCTCGACGCCGAACCGCTGATCACGCCCGAGACGCTGGAACTAACGCGCTGGATCAGTCATTACTACCTTGCGCCGTGGGGCGAAGTTCTCAAAGCGGCCTTGCCCGCGGGCGTCAACGCCAGATTCGAGCGCGTGCTTGCGATCACCGTCGAAGGGCGCGACGAACTGGCGCGGTTGCCCGAAGCGCGGGCGACGACGCTCAAGGCGAAGCTGCTGCGGCTGCTCGCCGAAGAGGGTGCGATGCCTTTGCGTCAAGCCCAACGCGTGCTGAACGACGAGCGCGTCGCGCGCATCGTGCCGGAACTGGAGCGCGCCGGATGGATCGCCGTCAAGCATCGTGTGCGCGGCACGGTGGCGCGCGCCAAGCGCCGCAAATGCGTTCGCCTCCGCCCCGTTGAAGAGCACCGCACGCCCGATGCCGCGCGTTCGCTCACGGCGGCGCAACAGCGCATTGTCGAAACGTTGATCGCTGCCGGCGGCGAGATGTTCTTCACTGAACTCATCGAGCGCGCGCACGCCAGCGCTTCCACCATCGCCGCGCTCGAACGCCAAGGCATCGTCGAGGTTGCGGCCCGCGAGGTGCGCCGTGATCCGCTCGCCGGAGCGGAGATTCCACCGCTCGACGACGTGCAGTTGACCCCGGCACAACGCGACGCGCTCGATCGCATCGTCGCCTCGCTGGACCGGAAAGCCTATGCGACGTATCTACTGCACGGGATCACGGGAAGCGGCAAAACCGAAATCTACATTCGCGCGATGCGCGCCTGTCTCGAACGCGGCCGTTCGGCCTTGATGCTCGTCCCTGAAATAGCCTTGACGCCCGTCTTTTCGCGTCGTTTACGCGCCTATTTCGGCGAAGCGGTCGCCATCCTTCACTCGTCGCTCTCCGCAGGTGAGAGGTTCGATGAATGGATGCGCGTTCGAAGGGGCGAAGCGCGCGTTGTCATCGGCACGCGATCGGCGCTGTTCGCTCCGGTTCACGACCTAGGATTGATCGTCGTCGATGAAGAGCACGATCCTTCCTACCGACAGCAGGAATCGCCCTTCTATCATGCGCGCGATGCCGCGGTTGTGCGCGCACACAAGGCCAACGCCGTCGCCGTCCTCGGCTCGGCCACGCCGTCGCTCGAATCGTTCCACAACGCGCAAACGGAAAAGTACGGCTACATTCACCTGCCGGAGCGCATCGGGGGGCGTTCGCTCGCTGAAGCCGAAATCGTCGATATGCGAGCCGTTTTCGCCCGCCGCGGGCGCGCCGATGCCTTCAGCGACGAACTGTTGCAAGCTCTATCCGAAACGCTCGCGCGCCGCGAACAAGCGATCATTCTGCTCAACCGGCGCGGCTACGCCAATTTCGTCCTCTGCCGTGCGTGCGGTGAACGCCTCGGCTGCCCGCAGTGCGACGTGACGCTTACGTACCACAAGCGTGAGCGCGCGCTCGTCTGCCACTACTGCAATTTTCGCCGTCGCCCGCTAGCGCGTTGCCCGTCGTGCGGCAGCGAGTACCTCTACCTCGTCGGCGAAGGCACGGAGCAAATCGAAGACCTGCTGCGCGCGCATTTTCCTTCGGCGCGCATCGCGCGACTCGACCGCGACACGGCGTCGCGTCGCCGCGTTTATGAGCAGACCATCCTGCGTTTCGCGGCGCACGACATAGATCTGCTCGTCGGCACACAGATGATCGCCAAAGGGCACGACTTTCCGAAGGTGACGCTGGTCGGCATTGTCTCCGTCGATGCCGGGCTTGCCCTGCCCGACTTTCGCGCCGCCGAAAGGACTTTTCAATTGATCACGCAAGTGGCCGGGCGCGCCGGACGAGGCGACGTGCCCGGACGAGTGTTGATCCAAACCTATCACCCGGACCACTATGCCATTCGCTTCGCTTGCGCTCAAGACTACATCGGCTTCTACCAGCACGAGATCGAGTTTCGGCGAGCCTTCGAATACCCGCCTTTTGTCGCGCTCGCTTCCGTCTTGGTTCAAGATGAGGAACTGGGCAGTTTGGTGAAACGAGCGAACGAACTGAAACGGGCGCTCGACCGCGCTAACCACAAGGGCGCTTGCCGCGTTCTCGGCCCGGCTCCGGCGCCGATCTCGCGTCTGCGCGGGCGTCATCGCGCGCAGATCCTGATCAAAGCGCGACGCCGGGCCGACCTTCGCGCCATGCTCGAAATGGCGATGGCCGACACGGAAGATCAAAGGCTGTGGCTCGATGGCACGTGCATCGAGATCGATCCGGTCAATCTGCTCTGAACGGGCGAATCCGGCTAGATGTCTGCCACTGGCAACGCGCCCACGCAGAGATCAAGTGGGATCGTAACAGCTTTTTGCAGCAGCGCTGTCATTTGCGACGCGCGTACGGAGATCGATCAGCTCGACTTGCTACACGACGGCGTCGCCTCTTCGAGTAAGCAACGGCGCTCGTCGTGCATCTCGTGCGGCGAAGATGAGACTGGGCAAGCGTGGTGAGTGTGCAGTTCTTCGAGCTCGTCGTGCATCTCGTGCGGCGAAGATGCCCCAGCCGACGCTCACGCCTGATCAGGCGCGAGCGTCGAGCGACACGTCCGTCCTCGCTTCGCTTCGAGCAAGGAAAGCGCCGCGCGCAACGTCTCGATGGCCAGCGCGGCAGCGTGCGTTCGGCGCGATGGCAATCCGCCGATGGCGGCGATCAATTGCTGCCGAGAGAGCACAGCGGCCTCTTCCACGCTCATGCCTCGCAGCATCTCCGTGAGCACGGAACCGCAGACCAGCGTTGGCGGACAGCCGTAGGCAAGAAAACGTGCCTCGACAATGCGTCCATCGCGCACGCGCAGGGCCAGACGCAATCGGTCGCCGCAAACAGGGTTCGCCTCTTCGGCCACCGCATCAGCGTCCGGCATCTCGCCCGCGTTGCGCGGATGCGCCAGGTGGTCTTTGAAAGAGGTTGAATAGTCAGCCGACATCGCTCACTGCGCCTTGCAGATGCAACCGGGCGGACAAGGCTGCCCCACGACAGCGCGACATGGAGATTCCGGCCGCTGGTCGTCGCCGTCTGCCAACACCACACCCGCGATGGCAACGGCGGCAGCGATGCCGATCCCAATGGCGATCTTGGCGCCTGTCGAAAGGCCGCTCTTTTTGACCTGCTTCACTTCGGAGTAGGAGACCGTCTGCTTATCGCCACGCTTTTCATCCTGAACGACAAAGCTTTGCGCACCTATTTCGCCGATGCGCCCCCTGATCTCGGTGCCGTCGAGCAAGCGCACGCGCACGGGCGCATGCGGCCCGAGGCGCATCACTTCAGCTTTGACCTTGGCTGCCGTGTCGCTCGCTCCCGATTCGGATGCCATGCCAGCGGGAAGAGACAGCAACACGAGCAAGCAGGCTAACAAGAAGCACAGAACACGTTCGCGCATCTTCTCTCGTCCTCCAACGTGGAAGTTTCCAAGTCGTTCGACGATGGCTCACTTTGCCGAATCTCTTGAAGACGGGGGTTTTCGCGCTTCGTCCTCGCGAGTCAGCTGGTCGGCACGAGAAGCTGTTTCGCACGGCCTTCGGCGACGGCCTTGTGATAGAGCGGCGAGATGCGACGCAAAGCATCCACAGCCCGCGGCAGCACCTCGAGCACGTAGTCAATCTCCTCTTCGGTCGTCTCCTTGCCGAGGCTGAACCGGACGGCACCGCGAGCTAACTCCTCATCGCGCCCGAGCGCGCGAATCACGGGCGAGGGTTCGAGCGTGCCGGACGAACAGGCTGAACCGGTGGAAACGGCGACTCCCTGTAGATCCAGGTTGATGAGCAAACCTTCGCCTTCGATGTAACGGAAAGAGATGTTCGTGATGTGCGGCAAGCGCCGTTCGCGGTGCCCGTTGAAGACGACATCCGGAATGCGCTCGGCGACGCCCGCTTCGAACCGATCGCGCAACGCGCGCATGTGGGCGATTCTCGCATCCAACTCTTGGCGCGCCAACTCTGCCGCTTTGCCGAAAGCGACGATGAGTGGGACCGCTTCCGTGCCGGCCCGCTGATTGCGCTCTTGGTGGCCGCCGATCATTTGTGGAGCGAGGCGCACACCGCGCCGCACGTAGAGCGCTCCGACGCCCTTGG
>CAKZOF010000068.1 GCA_937135995.1 uncultured Pyrinomonas sp. | reverse complement strand
CGGAGATGTCGTTGATGATCTCCGCGCCGGCAGCAAGCGCGGCGCGAGCGACTTCAACTTTGGTCGTATCTACAGAGATGGGCGTCTCGAAATGTTCGACCAGATGTTCGATGACCGGCACGACACGCTGTAGTTCCTCTTCCGTTGGGACCGGATCCGATCCAGGGCGCGTCGATTCTCCACCGACGTCGATAATATCGGCCCCATCATCGATCATGCGTCGGGCGTGAGCGAGCGCTCGATTGACAGAGAAGAATCGACCGCCATCGCTGAAGCTATCGGGCGTGACGTTCAATATACCCATGACGAGCGTTCGCTCTCCCAGCGGGATCACGCGCCGCGATGTTCGCCAACCGCTTCTCTGCTCTCGCATGAGGGAAACGCCTGATTGGTTCGCCAAAAGCGAAGGCGGAAGCCACGATTGGACTTCCGCCCCGGTTCGTCGTGTTGGTCTCGGTTGATCACGCCGTCGCCGGATTGCTCCCGGTGATCGGCGGCAAGATCGGTTTCAACTTCGCGCTCGACTCCGTCGGCTCTTTCACTCTGGGTGCCGAGTCGCCGTCTTCGCTCGGCGGTTCGTCGTCGTCGAGCGGCAAGCCAGCCACGATGCGCCGGATCTGCACGGCATCGAGCGTTTCGCGTTCGAGCAGCGCTTCTGACAGGCGGATCATTATTTCACGGTTTTCCGTGATGATCCGTTTGGCGCGCTCGTACTGCTCGGTGATGATCCGCTTGACCTCCTGATCGATCTTGATCGCCGTGTCCTCGGAGAAATCCCGGTGCTGCGCGATTTCGCGACCCAAGAAGATCTGCTCCTCGCGTTTGCCGAAGGTGAGCGGGCCGAGATCGCTCATGCCGTATTCGCAGACCATGGCGCGCGCAAGCTCGGTGGCGCGTTCGAGATCGTTGGCCGCGCCTGTGGTGATGCTGCCCAAGAAGACCTCTTCGGCGACGCGCCCGCCCATCAGGATGGCGATCTGACCGAGCAGATACTCCTTGGTGTAGTTGTGGCGGTCGCCTTCGGGCAACTGCTGCGTAACACCCAACGCCATGCCGCGCGGGATGATCGTCACCTTGTGAACCGGATCAGCATTGGGTACTTTCAACCCGACGAGCGCGTGGCCGGCTTCGTGATAGGCCGTAACCCGCTTCTCTTCGTTGGAGATGACCATGGAGCGGCGCTCGGCACCCATCAAGACCTTGTCCTTGGCCAGCTCGAAATCGAGCATGGTGACCACTTTGCGGTTGTTGCGCGCAGCGTTCAGCGCCGCTTCGTTGACCAAGTTGGCGAGATCGGCACCGGTGAATCCGGGCGTCCCGCGCGCGATCACCGAAATGTCAACATCGTCGCCCAACGGTATCTTGCGCGTGTGGACCTTCAAGATGC
>CAKZOF010000067.1 GCA_937135995.1 uncultured Pyrinomonas sp. | reverse complement strand
ACGTGTGATGGAGCGGCAGGACCGAAAGCACGCCGTCGCGCGTTGACATGTCGATGATGGAAGTGAGCATCGAAACCATGTGCGTGAAGTTCCGATGCGAGAGCATGACGCCTTTGGGGCGGCCCGTGGTGCCCGAAGTGAAGATGAGCGAGGCGATCGTATTGGCCGGAACGCGCGCTGGAAGGAGCGACGTCCTTTCGGCTTCCGTCCGTTCGTCGGGCAGCGCGAAGACTTCCTCAAATGTCCAAACTTGTGTCCGTTCCAATCCAGCTTCGCGCAGTCGCGTGCGCAGTTCAGGATGCTCTTCGTCCACCTTCTCGCTGATGATGAGGCCCGCAGCTTCAGCGGCGCGAGCGAAGTTGACTATCTCATCCGTCGAACTTTGCGGATCGACGGGCACGCACGTTGCGCCGGCTTTCAGAACGCCGAAGTAGCTCATGCCCCACTCGGGCGCGTTTTGACTGGCGAGCAGCACGCGATCGCCGGGCTGAATGCCATGTGCGGCCAAAAAGCCTGCCGCGCGTGTCGCCAGTTCGTGTAGATCGGCGTAGGTATACTGCTCTTGGCGCCCGTCGCGCTCGATGCGCATCGCGACGCGCGTCGCGTGCCGCTTGGTCGTCGTCTCGAAAAGCTCGATGAGATCGCGGTAGGTGTAGACCCGCTTGGGTTGCGCGCGCATGTCCTCTTCGAGCTTGGGGAAGACCCATTTCTTGAGCCCCGGGAAGTGGATGTTGAGCCAGTAGTCGTACCAGTCGAGCCGCTCCGGGTACCAGGGCAAGAGCTTCTGTTCGTCTTTGCGTATGCGCGCGAAAAGGGAGCGCACATTATCGGCGCGGAAGATGTAGGCGTTTTCGACCATGAAGGGGCGGAACAGTTCGAAGGCTTCGCGCGTTTCGCGCGTCACGCGCTCGATATGATCGACCCGCTCTTTGGCTCGGTCAATGATGTCGGTCAGCCGCCCGCTGCCCCAGCGCGGTCGTGCCCAATCAAGAAACGACGAGACGCGCTTGGCCGCCTCGTTGATCATCGGCGTTGAGGTGCGATCGAAACGCGCCGGACTGACGGGCGCGGCTTCCATGCGCCCGGCGATCTCGTTGATGAGCCTGAAACCGGTCTCTTTCTCTTTGAAGTGTCTGCGTTTGTAGAGGCCGAGAAGGCCGACGATGCGCCGCAGTTCGTTCGGGTTGCTGTCGCCGGTCGCCGCCTGATAGACGAGGCGCGGTTCGGCGACGCACGCTTCCGCCGCTGCCGCGAGCATGACGCTGGCGACGAGATCGACCGGCGTGATGTCGAGCACGAGATCCTCTTTGACCGGGATCTGCGTCTGTCCTTTGAGCGAGATGAAGATGAGCGGCGCGGTGGTCGTAAAGCCTTCGTTCCAACCGGGGAACGGGTATTCGACTGAAGATTCGACGATGCTCGGGCGGACGATGGTGCGCACGATGCCGGTTTCGGCGGCAACCAGTTGCTCGCCCAAGCTCTTCGTGTAAGTGTAGATGTTGGGCCAGCCCCAGAAACGCGCGCGCTCGATGCCGAGTTCGGTCAAGCGGTTGCGCGTCCACACCTTGCGTTCGCGCGCGATGGCCAAACTCAGAGCTTCCGGGTCATCCGGATCGCGCCCCTCTTCAATCAGACGCTCGCGCGCCAGTTCGCGAAAACGCGCTTGCATCATGGCGTCTTTGGCCTCTTCGCGGACGCGCTCGGCGAGCCGTGCGCAGTCGCGTATCTCTTGCTCGGGCGAAAATTCGACGTCGGGCATCTCCTCGCGGCGCGGAAAATAGCCGACCACGGGATCGCTCTCCCAAACCGGACCGGAGCGGTTGCCCGCGACGAAACAGGTCGAAACGTGCAGGAGCGCCGGACGGCGCATCCTTTTGGCGAACGAGATGACGTTCTGCGTGCCGACGACGTTGGTGCGAAGCGCGCTCTCCAGCGTCGGGTTGAACGTGACGTTGCCCGCACTGTTGATGATGATGTCGATGTCGTCGGCGATCGCTTGCGCTTCTTCTTCCGTGAAGCCGAGGTTGGGTTCGCCAATGTCGCCACCGACGATGCGTACCTTGTCGTTGATGAAGCCTTCGAGCGCACCACCCAATCGTTCGCGCAGCGGATCGAAGGGTGGCGACGGCAGGATGTGGTTCCAGAAACGGGCTTCGGATTCGGCTTGCGAACGAGCGCGCACCGTGACGTACACGCGCCCGACGTTGGGAAAGCGATGGAGCAACATGCTCAGCGTCACTTTGCCGAGAAAGCCCGTGCCGCCGATGAAGAAGATTCGCCGTCCGTTGTAGATCTCTGTCGGAGATAGTTTCATGGCTTCTCTGCAATCGTTGAGAAAACAGCGCTCCGTCATTCCACTTCGCAGACAGCGATCACCGGTTGATGAAGCATGGTGATCTCCGCCGAGCGCCCCATGTAACTTCTGGCCATGGCAATCGCTTCTTGCAGGTTGTCGGCCCGCTCCCAACCGAGTATTTCGGGGACGTGCGCGTTCTCGGCTCCGGCGACGATCACGCGCCCGACGTGTTGGCGCCCGTTCTCGCCCCAATACCACATGAAGAATGGATGAGCGCCATGATACGCGTGGCCGCGACGATACATCTGAATATAGCTCGGATTCTCCGCAAACTCGCGTTCGTACCTTTCGCGCAAAGTGAAAGCATCGCGCGTTTCCGGCAGCAGACGATTGAAGAACTCGATGTAGCTCGGATGAAACTCGTGATCGAAGTCATCGTAACACGGGTGATGCAGGATCAAGACGCCGCCTTTTTTCAGGAGCGGTTTCCCGCGATACATGTTGTGAAAGTAGCCGAGTCCCATCACTTGGACGAGCAGCGGATTGAGAATCGAATTGACGTTGTACGGTGAAATGTGCGGAATCCCAGTGATCAGAATGTCGCACTGGCCTGAGATAGGGATCGAGTACTGTTCGAAGTTCTTCTGCAAGATCTTCTCGTGCACGGGTTCGGTGCGCCCCGCGTAACAAGCGATCATTTCATACTGGGCCGGGATCGAATGAAGCAGTTTGCGCTTTGCGGCGCGTGGCATCTTGCTCATGGCGAAGCGGACGGCCTCGAACTTCATGCGATCGAACGACGTGAAATCGTCTTCGTTCTTCAGCAAGAAGTCCATCTGCCCCGTGTACATGCGATTGTTCAACGCCGTTTCGATGTGGAAGACGTTGAGCGTGCGATCGACGATCTTGCCGAGCCGTGTCACCTTGTGGTTGAGCGCCGAGCGTTGCGGATCGAAGTAACTGTCCGAATCGCGTATGGTCTGCGGCTCATGATGCGCGCGTAGCGATTCGTAGTCGCACAAGCCGACGGCGACCGATTTGTGACCGCCATCCATCGGCACTAGGTTGATGTTGACGTAGATCAATAAATCGCTCTCGGCAGCGCGACGGTTGAGGCGCAAGGGTTCCTTGTGCGGGGTTTCGCCGATGAAGACCAATCCGTCCGGATCCTCGGCGTCGTGGTTGTAGTAGCGATCCGGATAGAACTCGTCGAAGATCTTCGCGCCGACCATGCGCTTCATCTCGGCGGGCGTCATCTTACGATGGAGCGAATTGGCGATGACGATGTGAACGTCGGTGACGCCATGTCCGGCGAGCATGTCGAGCAGGATTTCGAGCACCGTTTGGCGCACGTCCGGGGTCGCCATCGGCGGCAGCGGCAGCGAGATGTCATCGACGGCGATGGTGACGCGCATGCCGGGTTCGAGCTGTGCGTAGAGCGGATCGCAATCGAGCGGGTGGTTGATCGCGTAGCGGATGGCCGCCTCGCGGTTGGGCAGCCCCTTGATCGGCGGCTTCGGGTAGATGACGCGCGTGCCAACGGGCAGATCTTCGAGCAAGAAATCCTCGCCCGACGGGATGATGCGCGGCGCGCTGTCGCGGTCGATGTAGATGACCGATTCGTGCAGTTTGCGTCTGAGTGCTAGTGCCATGAGTCGAATCGAAACGAAAGCGACAGATTTTAATCCATTCTTCGAGAAAATCCGAAAGCGAAAGCCCAGTTCGCGTTCGGCGGCGCAATTGTCTATCTGAGATCAAGGATGGGCCAGTGATGGTGAAGCGCCGTCTGGCGCAAACGGAAATCCGGATTGACCGCTGCCGGGTGGCCCACCACCGACAGCATCGGCAGATCGCTGATCGAATCGCTGTAGGCGTATGAATCGTTCAGATTGATCCCTTCGCGCTCAGCATACTCGCGGATCCACGACGCTTTGGTTGCTGCGGCGAGCACGGGCGGGAGCAAGCGCCCGGTCGCTACGCCGTTGACGAACTCCAGCCGGTTGGCAACGTAGTCGTCGATGCCTAGGTAGTCCATGAGCGGTGCCACCGAAATGTCGAGCGCGCCGGTGACGACCACTTGTCTTAGACCGAGCTGGCGCGATTTGGTGATCAACTCGAACGCTCCCGGATAGACGGCCGGTTTGAGCACCTTCTCGAAAAGCTCGTCGGCGAAGAAGCGCAGCCGATCTTCCGTCTCGCCGCGGTAACGCTTGAAAAAGAGCGTGTTGAAGACCTGTCGGCTGTACTGATCGGTCACCGCAAAGAGCGGAATGCTCAAGAGCGTGGCCGCGCTCTTCTTGAAACTCCGCCACAGGCCCGGCTGGTTGCGCGCATAGAAGCCGAGCGTGTGAACGAGATTTGTGCTGACCAGAGTTCCCTCTAGATCGTAAAAGGCTGCGGCGCGCAAAAACTTCAGCTCCTCCAGCGAAACATCGATCGCGGTCAACGCCGCTCCGTGTAGGACGGAGAATATAACCTATTTTGCACGACGATGGCGACTGCGCGCGAGTCGGCAAAGCCGCCGCCCGCTTGAAAAGCCGCCCAACCTCAGGCATAAAATAACAACTTTTAACTTCAGGGCGAGGCGCAAGTCAAGATTCGCCGGGAGCGCGACCATGAGTGTGAACGGTAGAGAGGAAACGACGTTCAACGCAGCGCAGTGTTGCTCGTGCGCCACGTTTGAGCGTTTGGACGGCGCGAGCGTCAACGCTTACATCAAAGCTTTTCTCGTCCCGTTCGGCGAAGAGCGCGATTCGTTCCGTTGCCGGATCTGCGGACGCCAGTGGGAGCGACGGACGCTCGCCAACATGGCGCGCCCGTCGCTCGTGCGTCTCGACTGAAGGCCCCTGCGATACTCGGAAAGCCAGACGGGCATTCTACGCGCAGACTGGTCGCTCGTGCGTCTCGACTGAAGGCCCCTGCGATACGGCGTTGGTTCCGGCCGCACGCGCGCTTCGCTGCACTGGTTCACTAATCGCGATCGAACGTTTCAGCGGTGCGGCGTTTGGTCCCCCTTATTCTCCTTTTGCCAGACGACACGGCCATCGGGCGCGATGTACATGTACGTGCCGTCGACGATCACCTGTGCGAGTCCACCGCGAAACGGCGTTGCCTTATCGTACTTCGGTTCGATGACGAGCTTGCCCGTGCGGTCGATGTAACCCCACTTGCCGTCGATCTTGACAGCAGCTCGCCCTTCGGAAAAATGGGCCGGCGTCGCGTCGTACTTTCGCGGCGCGATCACCATGCGCCCAGCGCGATCGATGTAGCCGTAGCGATCGCCTGTTTTGACCCACGCCAGTCCGTCGGAGAACATGTAGGTGTCGTCGAACTGCGGCGCGATCACGAGGCGTCCGGTGCGATCGATGTAGCCGAACTTCCCGCCGAGTTTGATGGCGGCCAATCCTTCGTTGAACCCGAACGTCGTTTCGAACTGCGGCAGGATGACTCTGCGGCCCGTGCGGTCGATGTAGCCAAACTTCCCGTTCTCCCGAATGAAGAAGAGGGCCGAGTTCTGGGCACGGTGACGTTGCGCCTGCGCCGTGGAGGCGAGCACGAGGATCGTCAAAGTTAAGAGCATGGTTCTCATCGTCGTCTCTCCTTGGTTTGTTCAGTCGGTTCGACCAGTTCGGTCATGCGAACTACGCTGGTCTAGTCTTTCCCCTCCGCCTCACGACCGCGCTCGGGGCCGAGATCGGTGTGGTTCCGGCATCTACGGCTCGATGGGCGCGTCATCAGTAGATGAACTTCACGGATAGTTGCACCGAGCGCGGGCCGCCGATCTGATAGAGCGGATTGAACGTGCCGCTCGCGCCGCCGAGTTGACGGTTGAGCATCTGCGTCGGGCGGCCGAACTGGGGTTCGGGAAAGTTGTAAGTGGCGACCGGATCAGCGAAGTTCGGACGGTTGAAAGCGTTGAAGAGGTCGGCGCGCAGTTGGACGCGCCATCTCTCACCGACGCGAATCTGCCGCCGCAACGAGATGTCGGTCTGGTAGAAGGGGAAGCCGCGCAAGCTGTTGCGGCGCAGATCGCCTTGCGTGCCGACGGGCGGTTCGGCGAACGCCGCGCGGTTGAGGCGACGGCCGCCCGGCGCGGTCGGATCTTGGATGTAGATGGGCACGCCTTCGCGTCGGTTGACGCGCCGCGTGCCGGCGAAGACGAGCGGATCGACCGATTGCGTGATGACGGTCAGCGGTGGAGCCGAGCGCGCGCGCGTGATCAAATCCACGCCCCAACCGCTGAGCAGCCAGCCGAAGCGTTTCCCGCTGGCAAACAATGGAAGATCGTAGGTCGCTGCCGCGATGAAGTTGTGTCGAATGTCGAAATCGGATGGTCCGCGCTCGCCAGCCAAGTCGACGCGGATCGGTCCGACGGCACCGCTGGCCGGAAAGGTCGCCACCGTTTCGGTCGAGATGTCGTCGGTTGATCGCCCGAGCGTGTACGAGGCGACGGCTTGAAGTCCGCGCGAGAGTCGTCGCTGAAACTGAAGCTGCAACGAATCGTAGTCCGAGCGCGAAGCGTTGCGCGTGACGAAGACCGTGCTGCTCGTTGTCCAGAGCGACGGATTGAGCACGGTGATGGCCGGAACTTCGATCACACGCCCGTCGGCATCAGTCAAGCGGCGCGCCGGTTGATTGCGCAGGATCTCGCGGCGCAGGAGCCGGCGCCCGCGCGCGGCGACGTAGGCGACCGACAGCGATTGGTTATTGCCGAACCTCTTTTCGGCGGTGGCGCTGTATTGCACGGTGTAAGGGAGCTTCAAGTTGGGATCGAAGACCTCGAACGTCGCCGAGTAGGGCGGATCGGCGTTGAACGGCGGCGGTTGCAAGAGCGATTCGGGAACAGGAAACGGGGCGTTGGTGATCGTGCGCGTTGTGTTGTAGGGAAAGCTCGAGTAGCCGCGCAGCAGAGAGCCGTTGCCGACATCGTAGAAGACGCCCGCGCCAGCACGCACAACTAGCCCACGTGCTTCCGACACGAGATAGGCGAGGCCGAGGCGCGGGGCAATGTTGTCGTAGGTCGTGCGGTACTGGCGCGTGTTCGGCGGAGCGAGCCGCGCCGTCAGCGGATTTTCCAATCCTTCGATGGTATATGGCAAACGCTCGCCCGACAAGGGCGGGTTGATCTCGTAGCGGGCGCCGTAGTTGAAGGTCAACTTGGGCGTCGCGCGCCAGGTATCTTGCGCGTAGAAGGAGATGTTGTGGAAGTAGAACTGCGAAACGGGAGCGAGCGCCTGTATCTGCACGGAGGAGACGAAACCGTCGGTGCGAAACGTCCTTTGCACCGGATCAAAGAAGTTGTACGAGATGCCGATCGAACGGGCGTCCACAATGGGCGACAGGCGGCGGTAATCGACGCCAAACTTCAATTCGTGAGCGCCCGTGATCCACGTCAGCGAGTCGACGACGTTCCACTGGCGCTGTTTGTTGCCGAGCGATTTGCCTTGTGTGACGCTGACGGGTTCGCTCGGCGTCCCGATCTGAAGGCTCGCCGAGGTCGTCGCGCGCGGCGCAAAAGAGGGGAAGATCAGACTGTCAGGCGGAAGGCGGGCGCCGTCGATTTCGAGGCCAGAGAAGGTGAACATGCCGCGCGATGTCGAGCGGTTGACGCGAATCTCGTTGACCACGCGCGGCGAGATCGTCCACGTCGCGCCAATGGTCAACATCATCGTGTTCAACTCGAAGCGGTTCTGACCGTTGGCGAACGCTCGCTCATCGCGGCTCGACGGCGTGCGCGCAAAACGCCCGAAGATGTTCGCTCGGTTGCCGACGCGCTGGTCCACGCGCAAGCTCAGCGCATCGAAGCGCGAAGGATAGGAGTAGGTGACGATGTAGCGCCCGACGTTGGGCGGATCGCCGCTCAAGCGCGGCGCGTTCGGCAGCGGAAAGGCATCGAGCACCGGGCGCACGCTTGGCGCAGCCGTTCGGCGCGCTTCCAGCGTCGGCACACGGAAACTGCGCGTGCCCGGTTGCGGCTCGCGCAATCGCAAGCCTTCATAGGAGAAGAAGAAGAAGGATCTGTTGCGCCCGTCGAAAAAGAGCGGGCCGCCTTCGCCGAAGCGCGGCAGAAAGAG
>CAKZOF010000066.1 GCA_937135995.1 uncultured Pyrinomonas sp. | reverse complement strand
ACAACCGGGCTGGGTTTATCGAACAAACGATAAACTCAGTGCTTAGACAGACCTTTAGCGATTTCGAAGTAATCGTGGTCGACGACGGGAGCAAGGACAATACGCGAGAAGTGGTGGCAGCAATAAGAGACTCACGTGTCTTTTACCACTACAAGGAGAACGAAGAGAGAGCTGCTGCTAGAAATATGGGCGTGAGACTGGCGAGGGGAAAGTACGTCACTTTCCTTGACTCCGACGACTTGCTTTATGAGAACCATTTGGCTACAGCTATGAAGGTCGTAGAGCAATATGGAGAGCCAGAATTCTTTCATCTCGGTTATGAGATTAAAGACGTCTCTCAAGCAAAGACTAGGAGAGTTGACTATCTGCCTGAGATTGCAAACGAGGCACTGATCAGTGGTAATCATCTGTCTTGTCGCGGTGTCTTCTTACGTAGAGATATAGCCGAAAGGAATCCCTTTAATACTGAGCGCGATCTTTCTGGCACGGAGGATTATGAGCTATGGTTGAGGTTGGCTAGTCAATTCGATCTTATTTGTAACAACGAAGTTACGTCTGCCGTTTTGCAACATGGAGATAGGAGCGTGTTGAAAACAGATCGCGAGAAGTTGATCAAGAGGATCGAGCTTCTAGAAAAGTACTTGTTTGATCACGATGAGTTCATGCATCGCTTCGGCAAAAATATCGGAGCATTCAAGGCGAACAATCGTGTGTACATCGCTTTGCACTTAGCGCTCACGAAAAGGCATCGTCTAGGTGCAGTAACGTACTTGGTGAAAGCCCTTCTTTGTTCACCAAAGGCCTTGAAAAACAGAGCGTTTTACGGGACGATCAAGCGCCTGTTCGTTTGAACGGATGGTGGGCAAGGTGCAATATGGATTCATGCTGCAGCCTCAGTTCCTCCAACTAGCATGACCAGTGTGCTTTGAATATGTTGAGTGATATGCTCTATCGCGGAAAACCTGCGTCTTTCGGTAGTACATGTGCTAATCAAAGGCCCCTGAGAAGTTTATACATCTGTTACTTTGGCCTGCGCGAGCCTCTGGTTCAAACTCAAGTCTTGCCTTATCTCCGGGAGTTGTCGATTCGGGGGGTTGAGGTTCACCTGTTGACTTTCGAACCGGACAAGAGAGGAAAATGGTCATCAGAGGCCGAGGCTGTCATGAAACAAGCACTCTGGGAACAGGGAATCCATTGGACGGCGCTTGCCTACCACAAAACCCCTTCCATTCCCGCAACAGCATTCGACATTCTGTGCGGTGCACTTCATATTTGGCGTTTAATTAGGCGCGAGAAGTTAGATTTCCTTCACGCACGAGTTCACGTTCCAATGTTGATGGCGGCTTTGGCACGTTCTTGCAGTTCTCATAAACCGAAGATCATTTTTGATATTCGAGGATTCTTCCCGGAGGAATACGTGGATGCCGGTCTTTGGCGTCCCAACGGGTTGCTCTACAAGTTGGCTAAGAGAGTCGAGAACTGGTTGTTGAGACAAGCTGATGGATTCGTAGTGCTGACCGAGAAAGCGCGCGACATTTTGTTCCCAGAATCGAGTGCAACCGGTAGGGATAAGCAGGGACGACCTGTCGAGGTTATACCGTGCTGTGTTGATTTGCAGCGCTTCGAAGTCGCCGACGGAGAAACAAGGAAAAAAACAAGGGAAACATTAGGAATAGGAGACAGAACAACAGTCGCTTACGTCGGTTCATTTGGTGGTTGGTACTTAACGGAGGAAATGCTTGACTTTTTCTCTGTTGCTCGTGAGCTAGAGGATGCCTTTATTCTAATTCTGACGCAGCGAGACAAAGAGAGGATCATCCAAAGATTGAGAGGAAGAGGCATGAGAGAAGAGGATTTCCTGGTTGAGAGTGTCCCACCTTCGGAATTGCCAAAACTTTTGAGCGCAGCTGATGTTGCTATATCTTTCATAAAACCCTGCTATTCAAAACTTTCCTCGTCACCGACGAAAATAGCGGAATACCTTGCATGCGGCATCCCTATAATCGCCAACAGTGGTGTTGGCGATATCGCTGAACAGATCACATCGGATGGCGTGGGCGTCGTCATCAATGAGTTCAGCTTAGAGTCTTATCGGAAGGCTTTAAGAGAACTAAACGCGATGCGAAAAGAGACGGATTTGGCAGCGCGTTGTCGTGAAAGCGCGCGGAAGAGGTTTGATTTGATCGAAGTCGGAGCAACGAAATATCGCTCTCTTTATGAGGAATTGCTTGCTGAAAGGAGCGACTTCGTAGGCATAAGTTCAGTTAGAGGTTGAGTTTATAAGGATGTTATGCGCCGCCAAATACGTGTTCTAACTTTGATACCCAATCAAATAGGGTATTCTCCCGGGCAGCGCGGGAGCATAGAACTTTGGGAGCCGATTCTACGAGAGAGCGGCATTGAACTGGATTACGCGCCATTCGAGACGAATGCACTTCGGGAGATTCTTCATCAAAGTGGCAAGCATCTAGCCAAGGCCTTGGAGATGATCCGGTGTTACGCGAAGAGAATCAGCCTTTTGAAAAAACTCGATGAGTACGATGCAGTGTTCATTTATCGTGAAGCAGCACTTCTAGGACCCGCTTTTTTGGAAAAATTTATCTCTTGGCGAAAACCGATCATTTATCAGCTCGACGATCCGCTTTTCGTGCCTTACAGGAGCCCCACCAATGGATATCTCTCTTACTTAAAGTTCTTCGGCAAGATCAAGGAAATAATTGCTATCAGCAAAATTGTCATCGTTAATTCTTCGGCGATACGGGAATATGCCTTGCAATACAATTCTAACGTCTGGCAGATCCCGAGCCTTGTAGATACCAAGAAATTCGTATATGAACCTTTCCCTGACCACTTGCACAGAGTGTGCATCGGTTGGAGTGGCAGTCCGACCACGGTGAAAAACTTGAAGATTATTGAGAAACCTTTGCAGATCCTCTCTGCCAAGAATCTTTGCGATTTCCACTTCATTGGCGGAGATGACTTCAATCTGCAAGGGGTCAATTATACGTCTCAAAGGTGGAATGGAGATACGGAAGTGACAGATCTACGACGCATGCAGGTAGGGCTTGTGCCTTTGCCGGACGTCCCTTGGAATAGATATAAATTCATCATGAAGACTGCCCAATATATGGCACTTGGGATCGTCCCGGTCGGCACCCCGATGGCTTCTAATCTAGAGGTGATCAAACATGGCGAGAATGGTTTTTTGGCATCTTCAGATGATGAATGGATAGAGTATCTGAGCACCCTCGTGCAGGATGAAGCTTTGAGGCACCGTATGTCCAAAAGAGCGGCAGAAGAGGCAAAAGCAAAGTATAGTCTGGAGGCCAACGCTTCAAGAATAGTGGAAGCTTTCAAAGCCGCTTTAAGATGAGGGGGCCGATTGCGCTTTTGGCGCTTTCTGCCCTCCCTGCTGAGCTATCTTTGCAACTTGCACGCGCATGAAGTCTCAGCTAACTTGTATAATTTCGGTAGCCTAGGGTAGTCAAAATCGATTTGATCTGCGACCGATCCGAACTTCGACGAAAGGAGGGGCAGGAGTGTACGTTTTAGGGTTGACCACTCTCGGCGACGCAGCAGCAACTATCATACGCGATGGACAGCTAATAGCTGCGGTCGAGGAGGAGCGTTTTTCCCGGATCAAGCATCATAGCGGCTTCCCCTATCGCGCCGTTCAGTACTGTTTAGATGAAGCGGGCATCACCTTGGCGGATGTCGAACACGTTGCTCTCTACTGGAAGCCTTGGGTGTTGCGACACAAGGCGCTTCAAGCTTTCAAAGCGGCAGCTATTTCGCGCGAGATGTTCAAAGCCCGTGTAGATCGTGGCGTCACGCAGGTAAGCGAGAGTTATTTAGGAATGTTCGCTTATCCGCGTCGCTTACGCAAACATTTCGGGCCGAGCCGTTTTCGATTCCACTATTTGGAGCATCACCTGTGTCATGCGGCGAGCGCTTTTTTCGTCTCACCCTTTGAAAGAGCTGCGATCCTGACCATGGATGGGACGGGCGAGGATACAACGACGCTCTTTTCTCTCGGCGTGGGGACGAAGATAACCCCGCTCAAAAGGATCAAACTGCCGCATTCTCTTGGGCAATTTTACTCAGCAGTAACCAATTTTCTAGGGTTCGACATGTTCGCTGGGGATGAGTGGAAGGTGATGGGGCTAGCAGCTTATGGGGAGCCAGAGTATTACGAGTTCTTTGCGAAGAACGTGCTTTCAGTGAACGGTCATCATGATTTTCGGGTCAACATTCGTGTGCTGGATCATCATCTAGCGAAAAAGTATCAATTCAGCGAAGAGATCGTACGTGAACTCGGTCCGCCCCGCCATCCAGGAGAGAAGATCACACAGCGTCATCAAAACATTGCCGCGAGCGCACAGCAGGTGTTGGAAGATACGGTTCTTCACTTAGTTGAAGGATTACACAGGATGACCGGAGAAGAGAACTTGTGTCTTGCTGGCGGTGTGGCATTCAACTCCGTAATGAATGGGCGCATCATGCTCGAGTCGCCCTTTAAAAGTTTCTTCATTCAACCGGCAGCTGGTGATGCTGGATGCTCTTTGGGAGCCGCTTACTTGGTTTATCATCAGAAGTTGGGGCGACCTCGTTCTTTCGTGATGGAACATGCTTACTACGGTCCGGCGTTCAGCTCGCAAGAATGTGCTAAAGCTTTGCGCGCCGCCGGGTTGAAATTCGAAACTCTGTCAGATGAGGAACTACTTCCGCGTGTTGCTCGCATGCTCGCCGATGGTGCAATCATCGGTTGGTTTCAGGGGCGCATGGAGTTCGGTCCTCGTGCCCTCGGTAATAGAAGCTTTTTAGCTGACCCACGCCGCAGTGACATGCGGGAGACACTAAACAAGAAGGTAAAGCTTCGAGAGTGGTTTCGTCCGCTCGCTCCATCGATGTTGGAAGAAGTGGCAAAAGACGTCTTTGGCCGCCCACATTTCGATCCTTTCATGGTCACAGTTCTGAGCGTTGCTGAAGAATACAAGGATCACATCCCCGCCGTGGTTCATATCGACGGGACGGCGCGTCCACAGACAGTCAGTCGAAGGACCAATCCTCGTTACTGGCAGTTGATCAAAGAGTTCAGCAAGATAACGGGCGTACCTGTGTTGCTGAACACTTCTTTCAACATTCAGGAGCCGATAGTTTGTCGCCCCGAAGACGCGATCAATACGTTCCGAAACGCGGCCTTCGATGCGCTGGTTCTGGAAAATAATTTAGTTATCCGAGACCGAGACGCTTGAGCCGTCGAGAGCGTTTGTCATGAAAGCGAGACAAGCGAAAAACTATGACGCACGAGTGGTAGAGGATTTTGGTCGTGAGTGGCGGCGCTTTGACCAAGCCGAGTTGAGCAGCGAAGAACTTGAAAAAGAGTTCAATCGATACTTCAAGATCTTCCCTTGGGAATCTTTACCTGAGCGAGCAATTGGATTTGATCTTGGATGTGGTAGCGGTCGCTGGGCGAAGTTGGCGGCGGAGAAGGTGGGCAAGCTTTATTGCATAGATGCAAGCATAGAAGCTCTCAAGGTAGCGAGGCGGAATTTGAATGGGGCTGACAATTGTTTGTTCGTAAATGCATCTGTTGATGGTTTGCCTTTTGCCGATGACTCATTCGACTTCGGTTACTCCTTGGGCGTTTTGCACCATGTTCCTGATACCGCAGCAGGTGTAGCGTGTTGTGTTGCTAAACTGAAACCAGGAGCACCATTCTTGATCTATCTTTATTACGCCTTTGATAATCGGCCGTTCTGGTTTCGCTGGCTTTGGCGTTGCACGGATGCGCTGCGACGTCTTGTTTCGAAGCTCCCATTTGAAGTTAAGTGCTGGGTAACACAGGGGATCGCATGTTTGATTTACTATCCTCTGGCCAAGTTTGCACTCGCCATGGAGAAGTTGGGCTGCAAAGTAGATAATTTGCCATTATCTGGATACCGGCATCGGAGTTTCTATTTTATGAAGACTGATGCACTGGATCGTTTCGGAACGAAAATAGAGAAGAGATATACTGCGACCCAGATCAGAGAGATGCTAGAGCAGGCCGGACTTGATCGAATAGCGTTCAGCAAAGACTTTCCGTACTGGTGTGCTGTGGGATTCAAAAAATCGAGAAGAGGATTGCTGAATTCAGAAATAAAATCACGGGGCCCGTTTGAATGAATGGACTGTTAGCGCTACTCTCGCTCGTTTCATACGTCGTCGTTTCGTTCCTGATCCCACAGGCAGGTCCAACGGCGCTGATTGCTGTAACCGTGGCGGCGCTAGTAGGCGGTTATCTGATATATCGAAGCGAAACGGATAGAAGATTCTTATTGCAGCTCTTCGTCGCCGGAATCATTGTCCGGGTTGTGATAGGTAGTATCATCTTTGTTGCTAATTTACAAGAGTTCTTTGGAGGTGACGCACTAACCTATGACGAGTTCGGGTATGCGTTACTGCGTTTGTGGCAAGGTGAGATCCAGTTTAAACCTGAAATAGATCGCTTCAGCGCAGGCGGCGGCTGGGGCATGTTGTACCTCGTCGCCGCCGTATATGCCATCATTGGGCGAAACCCGCTCGCCATTCAGTTCATCAACGCCATCATCGGCTCGGCGACGGCTGCCGTCATCTATCTGTGTGCCTATCATATCTTCCGAAACATACGCGTCGCCCGGCTTGCTGCCTTCGCTGTCGCGTTCTTCCCTTCGATCATCCTGTGGTCATCGCAAGGCTTGAAGGATGCTCCCGTGGTCCTCGCGCTCTCTTTGGCTATGCTAGCGACTTTGAAGCTTGGTGAGCGTTGGAGCGTTAAATACCTCATCGTGCTCATCGTCGCGCTGTTTAGTGTGTTCAGTTTGCGGTTCTACATATTCTACATGTTGGTCGCAGCTATCGCCGGATCCTTCATCGTCGGCATGCGCGAACTCGATGGCAAAAGCATCGTGCGGCAATTTGCTGTCATCGTCTGCATCGGATTGGCGATGACCTATCTCGGAGTGCTACGACAGGCCAGCCAACAGGTGGAGACTTTCGGAAGCCTCGAGGCTGTGCAGCGAAGCCGTGAAGACCTTGCTCGTTCAGCTCGCTCAGGGTTTGCCGCCGACGTTGACGTCTCGACGACTTCCGGCGCGATCAGCGTCATCCCCATCGGACTCGTCTATCTGCTTTTCGCCCCATTCCCTTGGCAGGTCGGAGGCCCGCGTCAGATCATCACTTTGCCGGAGATGGTCGTTTGGTGGTTGGCCTTTCCGCTAGTTCTGCTAGGTGGATGGTTCACGATCCGATACAGGTTGCGGCAAACGTTGCCGATACTGATTTTCACGACGATGTTGACGCTTGCCTATTCGGTCTTTCAAGGTAACGTCGGAACCGCTTACCGACAGCGGGCGCAACTGCTCGTCTTCTACTTCATCTTCGCCGCCGTCGGCTTCATCTTCCTCAAGGAGAAAGCAGAGGAGCGCGACCGCGCGGCGGAACGAGCCAGAGAAGCGATCATGGCGCGACGCGCAGCGCGACGGGCTTTGCAAAGAAAATACTCAAGCGGCAGCGAGACGTCACGGTAGCGGTTCGGTGGCGACGAAAATGGTCGATGCGATCAAGAGGCTAAATCTTTCAAAGTAGTATTCAGAAGGAAAATGTGTGGCATTGTTGGCATCGTCGATCCCCGGAAGCGCGCGATAGATGAGCAAACGCTTGCGCGCATGTGCGACGCGATCCGCCATCGCGGCCCGGACGAAGAGGGAAGGTACGTGCGCGAAGGCGTCGGGCTGGCGATGCGTCGGCTTGCCATCATCGATCTCAGAGGCGGACAACAACCGATCCACAACGAGGATCGAACCGTCTGGATCATCTTCAACGGCGAGATCTACAATTATCGCGAACTACGCGCGCATCTCGAAAAGCTGGGCCACCGATTTTATACCAACAGCGATACGGAGGCGATCGTTCACGCATATGAGCAATACGGCGCGGATTGCCCGAAGCATCTGCGTGGAATGTTCGCCTTCGCCATCTGGGATGAGAACAAGCAAGAGCTTTTTCTCGCGCGCGATCGCGTCGGCAAAAAGCCTCTCCTCTACGCGCAGGTCGGCGGCAAGCTGATCTTCGCTTCCGAATTCAAGGCGCTCCTGCTGCACCCGGAGATCAGCCGGGATATCAACTTCGAAGCGATCCATCACTATCTCTCGTTCATGTGCGTGCCTGCGCCGTTGACGGCTTACCGCGCGATCAAAAAGCTCGAACCGGCGCACACTTTGCGCTTCACGCGCGATGGCGAAGTAAAGCTCGAGCGCTATTGGCAACCGGATTTCGCGAAGAAACAGAAGATCACAGAAGAAGAGGCGGGCGAACGCGCCATCGAGATCTTGCGCGAAGCCGTTCGCGTGCGACTAATCTCCGAAGTGCCGCTCGGCGCTTTTCTTTCGGGCGGCATAGATTCGAGCGCCGTCGTCGCCCTGATGAGCGAAGAAGCGAGCGAGCCGGTGAAGACCTTCTCCATCGGGTTCGAAGAGCAGGATTTCAGCGAGCTGGAGCATGCGCGGCGCGTCGCCCGACATGTTGGAGCGGACCACCATGAATTCGTCGTGCGACCGGACGCTCTGGAAGTTTTGCCGACTTTGATCGAACACTACGGCGAACCTTACGCCGATTCTTCGGCGATCCCGACCTACTATGTTGCGCGCGAGACGCGGCGTCACGTGACCGTCGCGCTCAACGGCGATGGCGGAGATGAATGTTTCGCCGGTTACGAACGGTATGCCGCCATGCGTCTTGCGGAAGCCTACAGCCGAATTCCGCAGGCCATTCGTCAAGGCATGATCGAGCCCGCGGTGAATCTCTTCCCTGTGCCGGAGAGAAGGCGCAGTCGGGCGCGCGATCTCAAACGCTTTCTCGAAGCCGCTTCCCTGCCGACCGTGGACAGGTACATGCGTTGGGTGAGCGTGTTCGACTCAAAGGCCAAGGAAGCGCTTTATTCTGAAGGGTTCCGTCGCGAAGTCGCCTCTCGGCCTTCGAGCGATTTCATCGCGCCGTGGTTTCGCCGCGTCAATGGCGCCGGGGTTGTTGACGCTGCTCTCTTCGCTGATACGATGACCTATCTGCCTAATGATCTGCTGGTCAAGGTTGACATTGCGACGATGGCGGTTTCGTTGGAGGCGCGTTCGCCTTTTCTGGACCATCACGTAATCGAATTCGCCGCCAGTTTGCCGGAAGAGTTCAAGCTGCGCCGATTGACGACGAAGTATCTGTTGAAGCGCGTGTTGGGGCGGCTGTTGCCGGAAGAGAATCTCCACCGGCGAAAGATGGGGTTCGGAGTGCCGTTGAGCCATTGGTTCCGCGGCCGATTACGCCCGTTCCTCGAATCGACGCTTCTTTGCGAACGGGCGATGCGGCGCGGGTTGTTCAAACCCGAAGCGATCAATCGCCTCGTCACCGAACACGTAAATGGTCAGCGCGACTGGTCACATCAACTGTGGACGTTGCTGATGCTGGAGTTGTGGTTCGAAAGATTCATCGATTGAAGTTATGGTGACATTCTGGGATCGGTCGTTCGGTATGAGATGGCTGAAATGGCGATGAAAGCATTCGCGCCTAGAGGTTTTGTGAGTCAGGAAGCACGGGGACATGTCATTGCGAGGCTGTTGCGTGATCTGCCGGAGACGATTTCCGTTCCGTCGGACTTGATCGAAAAGGGGCGCGTGCTGGATGGCTTCTATATTCCGCCGCGTTACCCGAACAGCCATTCGGAAGGGGCTCCTTTCGAGCATTACGGTTCGTTGCAGAGCGAGGAGGCGATCCGCTATGCCGGTGAGATCGTTGAGTTCGTCCGTCTTCAAATGGCCCGATAAGGCGACCGTCGAGCGGGCGGTGCAATTATGGGCCGAGAAGGTGGCCGCGCAGCGTAAAGACGTTTTGCGCATAGGTTACTTCGGCTCTTACGCTCGCGGCGATTGGGGAGTCGGGAGCGACCTTGATCTGATCATCATCGTGCGAGATTCGCAGCAACCTTTCGAAAGACGGGCTGCGGAATGGGACACGCTTGAACTGCCAGTGCCGGCGGACGTGCTCGTTTATACGGAAGAGGAGTGGCAACGTCTGAAGCAAAGCGGCGGATTCTTCGCTTCCCTTGAGCGCGATGCGGTCTGGTTGTACGCTGCCCCGTGATCGCCGCGCTCATGTTGGCGCGCGGGGCTTTTCTGCCGTAAGATGCGAAATTTCTAATCTTCGATTGAAAGAGTTTCGCTAATTGGAGGAAAGGACGGTGAAAGGAGTGGTTCTTGCAGGCGGATTGGGCACGCGGCTTTATCCGCTCACGAAAGTGACGAACAAGCACTTGTTGCCGGTTTATAATCAGCCGATGATCTATTACCCGATTCAAACGCTCGTCAACGCCGGGATCACAGATATCCTGATCGTGACGGGCGGGAATTCAGCCGGGGATTTTCTCAAGCTGCTCGGCAATGGCAAAGCGTTCGGCCTCAAACATCTCAACTACACTTATCAGGAAGGCGAAGGCGGGATTGCCGAAGCCCTGTCGCTGGCGGAAGATTTCGCCGATGGTGATCCCGTTTGTGTTGTCTTGGGCGACAACATCATCGAGGGGAATATCTGTCGCGCGGTGCGCGCTTTCCGGCACCAGGGCAGCGGAGCGAAGATCTTGCTCAAAAAGGTACCCGACCCGCAGCGTTTCGGGGTGCCCGAACTGGATGGGCCGCGCATCGTGCGCATCGAAGAGAAGCCGAAAGAGCCGAAATCGGATTACGCCGTGATCGGCATATACATGTACGACGCCGACGTTTTCAACATCATCAAAACGCTGAAGCCTTCGGCGCGCGGCGAGCTGGAGATCACGGACGTCAACAACATCTACATCGAACGCGGCGAGATGACGTGGGATGAGCTTGAAGGCTGGTGGACTGATGCCGGAACGTTCGATAGCCTGCTGCGCGCATCGAACTTGGTGGCCCAGACCGGGGCGAACAAACTGGATCTGGGCGACAAGGAAGTGAGAAGCGAAAGGGGGGTGACAAGCGGTGTTCAAGCCTGAGGCAGCGCCGTTCAAGCGCGGCATCATTCACGATGTCGTCGTCCGCGATCTGCGCAAGTTCGTCGATGAACGCGGCTGGCT
>CAKZOF010000065.1 GCA_937135995.1 uncultured Pyrinomonas sp. | reverse complement strand
CCAGGCGATCGTCCACTACGGCACCCCGGACCAGAAGCAGCGCTACCTGCCGGGCGTCGCCGAGGGCAAGACCATCCTGGCCATCTGCATGACCGAGCCGGAGGCCGGCTCCGACGCCGGCGCGATCCGCACCCGTGCCGTCCAGGACGGCGCCGGCTACCGCATCCACGGCAACAAGGTCCTGATCAGCCGCGCCGACGTGGCCGACGTCTTCCTGACCTACGTCCGCTTCGGCGACGTGCCCGGGCGTGTTGTACTCCGCAGGCGAACTCTTGCCGCTGCCCTCGATGAAGAGATGGTTCAGCTTGGGATAAGACTTGAACTCGACATTCGGCTTGGCGGACAAGGCGGCTTTCCATCTTCGAAAATCATCCGCCGTCACCTGATAATCCCGCTCCCCTTGCAAGATCAACATCGGCTGCTTGAGCGATTTGGCCGCCTCCGCCGGATCGTAACCGCGTAAATCGAGCCAGTAAGAGACGGGCGCGCCCAGTATGCTCGCGGCAGAATGCGCTTCCGATGGCTTCAGGCTTTTGATCTTGGCTACCTGTCGCTTGATCTCTTCCAGTTGCGCTTCCTCTTCCCTTGAGATCTTCCCGTCGAGCGAAAAGATATAGGCCATCTGCTCGACGAGCGAATCTTCCATCGGTCTGGTCGCGCCAGCCAGCACGATGAATCCGGCGATGTTCGGATCGAGTTGCCCGATCCGCGGGATGAGCGTCCCGCCTAGACTGTGACCGAGCACGAAGATTCTCTTCGCATCTATGCCTTCCGTCCGGCGCAAAAGAGCAACAGCCGCTAACGCATCATCGATGGTCTCTTCCTTGACGGTAAAATGGCCGCCCACGGTCTTGAGTCGATCGGCATACTGTTTGGTACGTTTCTCGTAGCGCAGGACGGCGATCCCTCGCGACGCCAATCCCCACGCCAGATCGCGAAAAGGTTTGTTTTGACCGACGGTTTCGTCCCGATCGTGAGGCCCGGACCCATGCACAAGCACGACGGCGGGAAACGGTCCCTGTCCCGCCGGCAACGTCAACGTTGCGGGAAGCACCCACTCTCCCGTGCCAACCGTCACCTCTTTCTCGCGAAAAGCGTTCGGCTTCACATAGCTGGGCGGCACGTATTCCGCCGCTTCTTTCGTTGGCGTGAAGAACAACCCGGCGATGCGCTTCGCTGAATCGAAGACGATCTGCACGTCGATGGCTGCTCTCTCGAACTCGCAGGTGATGATGACCGCATCGTAACTCCCACGCTTCTCCGTTCGCGCGCGCGCCTGCCGTTTGAAATCCCCCGCTTGGGAGGTGATCGTGTTCCAAGCCGCCTGCAACTTATCTTGAGACAGCGCTGCCTTCATCGCGTCATCGAAATAGCCTTCGGCGCGCTGAAAATCTCCGCCCGCGAGCAGATCGATGAACGTCCGGGACTTAGCAACAAGATCGGATGATTCCTTCGGTTCCACGGCTTTCCGTTCCTGAGAGATGACAACCACATGACCGATCAGCAAAAGAGCCAGTGCCACGGGCAGACGCCTGGTCATTTATCTCAATAGTTCCCCCTTCTATAGACGTTTATCCACACTCCAGGGGTTTTGACAGCCCATCGAGAAAATCCCTCGAGTCACT
>CAKZOF010000064.1 GCA_937135995.1 uncultured Pyrinomonas sp. | reverse complement strand
GGCTTGCCATGAATCCCGTTGAAACAGTTCTCGGCGAGAAATTCCCGCAAATCGAAATCCGCCGGGCGTTCGAACTTCTCGTTCGTCAAACGCAAACGGCGGATGCGGTCGATCGAAAATGGGATGATCCCGCCGCGATGGTGATCGCGCCCGATCACCTTGAGCGTCGCCCCGTCCGGATCGTAATAGATCACGTACGGATCGAAGAGCCGTTGGGTCACCCGGTCGCTCGTCAACGCATGGTAGTGCATGCGCACGCGCCGACGCTCCACCGCCGCCTCCACCAAGCGCTGGATCTTCTCCGCGTGCGCGCCGAAATCCTTCGCTGGTGAAGTGGCCGAACCGAAGACCGCCGCTAGCTGGTCCAAACGCTCGCGCAGGACCGGCGGAAGCGCTGCTTTCACCTTGGCCATCAACGACTCGAACTGCGCGGCAAAGGGCGAGTCGATCGCCGTCAACCCCGTCTCGCCGAGCGCCTCTTCGGCTAACAGCAGCGCGCCTAACTCAGCCGGAGTGAACTCGGGCGGGACGAATCGCCCGCCCATCAGACGGTAATAGACTTCGCGCCCTTCGCGTTCCTCTTCTATCGGATAGGTCAGCGAAAGAGCATCGATGCAGCGTTTCACGGTGCGCTGGCTGACACCCAATTCCTGGGCCAGTTCGCGCTGCGAACGTCGTCGTTCGGCGAGCAGCAAAGGGATCTCGAGCAGCCGATGGGTCAGATCACCACGATGCGAGCCGGCAGAGGATCCAGACACTCGATTGTTCTCGTTCTGATGTTTCATCCCCGTCGCTCCCGGAATCGAGAGCCGACGTTCCGCACGCGAAGAGTATTCGGACGAAACGAGACTCGTTTTGTGAAAGATAGGTTGCGCGTCCAAGGATCACGAGCGCTCGGGCGCTGCCGCGCGACGTGAGATCGAAGCTCGCGGCAACTCCGATGGCGGTGCAGAACGGCGCGTCGCGGTTGACGCCGCGCAACGCGCCACGCATTTTATGCTGGGCGAGTTTTGAACGCAAGGGTTTTTTCTGGCCACCATGCGTGGCAAACGCGACGACTTCTGGTCCTCGTCTCATTCGCTTCGAAGAGCGCGAAACAAGCGCACGCTTCCGACGTCTCTGCATCCGCTTCGCAAAAAACGCGTGACGCGCGTCGAACGGCTGGCATCTTCTTTGGACAAGTAGGCGCGTAGCGACCGACGCACTCCGCGACAAGCACGAAGCCCCTAGCGGTATCTCATTGGACGGCGAACGTCCGACGGTCAACGGCAAGAGTTCGTCATCGAGCACGGCGAGTTCGGCATGCTCTTTTCGGATGGCGAACGTCCGACGATCAATGGCAAGGGTCAGCGCTCCGTGTGCGTGCTGAGCGCGCGACGACTTTTTTTGAAAAAGGTTCGGTGTAGATGTCGCACCTCGATCAGGTCGGAGCTTGAGATGGCTTCGTTGATGGCGAGCGGATTTTCCTATGTGCTGAACCCGGGATGGCGCGCTCGCGCGTTGCGACCTTGTAGCGGTTTGTTGATGGCGAGTGGATCTTCCTGTGTGCTGAACGGTGCGCTCGGCGTTTCCGTCAACCCGATGGTCTGGACCGATCCACAGTGTCGTTTGAATCAAACGCCCGCGCCGAATCCCACCAAGACCGGTTCGGGCACGAGTTCGATGGCGAAGAGCGCGGCGACGCGCTGTTGTATTTCGTCCTTCAGGGCAATGATCTCGGCCGCAGTCGCCTGCCCGCTCCGGTTGACGATCGCCAGACTGTGCTTGGTCGAAATGCACGCGCCGCCACGGCAGTGACCTTTTGCGAAACCGGCCCGCTCGATCAACCACGC
>CAKZOF010000063.1 GCA_937135995.1 uncultured Pyrinomonas sp. | reverse complement strand
TACGCGCTTTTCGCGCCGAGCCACTTCAAGATGAAAAAGCGCTACGGCTACGCCGGTCCGTACACCTATCCGCGCGACGTCTTTTGGGGAGTACCAGCAGGAAGCAAAAACTTCGGCACAGATGCCTCCCGCGCCGTAAGCTCGATCGCCGCCGAAAAGATCAAGCCGCCGGAACCTGTTCGGGTTCCGGCGGCCCCTAGCCGAAGTCGATGGGCTGGCGCGAGTCAGCTTTGGCGGTAGATCTCCGCGCCGGACGAGACGAACTCGGTGGCCTTCTCGCGCATTCCGGCTTCGAGCGCCGATTGTTCATCCAACCCTTTTTGCGCCGCGTATTCGCGCACCTCTTGCGTGATCTTCATCGAGCAGAAGTGCGGGCCGCACATCGAGCAGAAATGAGCGAGCTTCGCCCCTTCCTGCGGCAAAGTTTCGTCGTGGAATTCGCGCGCCGTTTCCGGATCGAGCGAGAGATTGAACTGATCTTCCCACCGGAACTCGAAGCGCGCCTTCGAAAGCGCGTTGTCCCACTCTTGCGCGCGCGGATGTCCTTTGGCCAAATCTGCCGCGTGCGCGGCGATCTTGTAGGCGATGACGCCATCCTTGACGTCCTTCTTGTTCGGCAATCCCAAATGCTCTTTGGGCGTGACGTAGCAGAGCATGGCCGTGCCATACCAGCCGATCATCGCCGCGCCGATGGCCGAGGTGATGTGATCATATCCGGGCGCGATGTCGGTGGTGAGCGGGCCCAAGGTGTAGAACGGAGCTTCGTGGCAGATCTCAAGCTCCTTGTCCATGTTCTCTTTGATCAGGTGCATCGGGATGTGGCCTGGCCCTTCGATCATCACTTGGCAATCCATCTCCCACGCGATCTTGGTCAATTCGCCGAGCGTTTCGAGTTCGGCAAACTGCGCTTCGTCGTTGGCATCGGCGATCGAGCCGGGACGAAGCCCGTCGCCCAGGGAGAACGAGACGTCGTAGGCGGCCATGATCTCGCAGATTTCGCGAAAGTGCGTGTAGAGGAAGTTCTCCTTGTGGTGGGCCAGACACCACTTGGCGATGATCGAACCGCCGCGGCTGACTATCCCGGTCATGCGCCGCGCCGTCAGCGGAATGTAAGCTAAGCGCACGCCCGCATGGATCGTGAAGTAATCGACGCCCTGTTCGGCCTGCTCGATCAACGTGTCGCGGAAGACTTCCCACGTCAGATCTTCGGCTTTGCCGCCCACCTTTTCGAGCGCTTGGTAGATGGGCACGGTGCCGATCGGGACGGGCGAATTCCGTATGATCCACTCGCGCGTCGCGTGAATGTTGCGCCCCGTCGAAAGGTCCATCACCGTATCGGCGCCCCACCGAATGGCCCAGCGCATCTTCTCGACCTCTTCTTCGATGGAAGAGGAGACGGACGAATTGCCGATGTTGGCGTTGATCTTGACGAAGAAGTTGCGCCCAATGATCATCGGCTCAAGTTCTTGATGGTTGATGTTGGCCGGGATGATGGCGCGTCCGCGCGCGACCTCTTGGCGGACGAATTCGGGCGTGATCTCTTCGGGGATCTCTGCGCCGAAGCCCATGCCGCGATGACGATGATGGATCGAATCGCGTGGCGCGTCCTTCATCATCTCGCGCAAACGCGCGCGGCCCAGATTCTCGCGGATGGCGACGAACTCCATTTCGGGCGTGATGATGCCGCGCCGCGCGTAGTGCATCTGCGTGACGCGATGGCCCGGCTTAGCGCGCAGCGGCGGGCGGCGCTCGCCCGGAAAGATCTCGAGCCGGCCTTGTTCGCGGGCGCGGCGCAGCGCTTCCATGTCTCTGTAGCCGTTGTCTTCGGGGCGAACGGCGCGTCCTTCGTACTCTTCGACATCGCCGCGCGCGAGGACCCACTGGCGCCTGATCGGCGGTAACCCTCGGCGCACATCGCCTTTGAAGTCTGGATCGCCCCACGGGCCGCTCGTGTCATAGATGCGCACGGACGGATTCTCTTCGAGCGTGCCATCCATGCGGCGCGTCGGATGGAGAAGGATTTCGCGGAACGGGACGCGCACGCCTTGGTGCTCGCCCTCGACATAGACGCGTCGCGAGTTGGGAAACTGCGTAATGCGGTTCAGCGGTTCCAGTTCGTTTCTCGTCATCGTGCTTCCTTTCGCGGCGGATTCACTATTTCAGTGGATCCGCGAGAGAAAAGGCCGCTTCCCGTCCAGAGGGCGCGAAGCGGCCTTGTTCGTGCTCCCTTCGACGGCATTATCCGTATCAGGTTCAAAGGGTCTCGCCTTCGGGCGACTCTCAGCCTGCGCCTTTGCCGAAAAAGCGCAAGCTCCCCTGCTCACCAAACTGTCAAGCGACTGAAAGCTCTTTATGGATTATACAACAGCCGCCGTGAGGCGCGAGCCATTTTCTGTGCTCGATTGGGTCGCTGCCGGCGCTTCCCCGTTTGTCACACGGCGCGGTTTCACTCGATGCGAGGCGCGCCGAGCAGATGTCGCGCGCCCGGACGATTGACCGCGACGCGCAAAGCGCGGTAGCATCAACACAGAGGAACGGCATCCGAGCCGACCAGTGGAGAGAAGATGGAAGTTCTTTTGGCGGAAGAGTACGGTTTCTGTTTCGGCGTCGAACGTGCCGTCGAGATGGTCGAGGGCGCTTTACGCGATGGTGGCGGCAAGGTGCGCACGTTGGGGCCGCTCATCCACAACAAACAGGAGATGGAACGGCTCGAACGCGAAGGTGTTTCGACCATGCAGGCGCCGGAAGAGGCCGACACGGAAACGGTCGCTGTGATCCGCGCGCACGGCGTCGCGCCGCAGGTCAAGCGCGAACTCGAAGAGCGCGCGGCCAAAGTGATCGACGCTACCTGCCCGTTCGTCACGCGCGTTCAACGCTTGACCGAACGAGCCGCACGACAGGGGCGCGACGTGGTCGTCGTCGGTAATCCCGACCACCCGGAGATGATCGGCGTGCGCGGCCACGCGCCCGAACGAACCTACATCGTACGCGATGCGAGCGAGGTCGAGAAGCTGCCGCCGCTTCATGCGCCCATCGTGCTCTCGCAAACCACGCTCAAACTCAAGACCTTTCTCGAAGCCGCCGAAGCCGTTCGCGCCAAGGCTGATGCCGAGCCCGAAGTGGTCAACACGATCTGCTCGGCAACGCGCGATCGCCAAGATGCCGCACGCGCGCTCGCCAGCCAGGTGGATGCCTTCTACGTCATCGGCAGCGCGCATTCATCCAACAGCGTGAAGCTTCTGTCGGTCTGCAAAGAGCAGTGCGAGCGAAGCTTTTTGATCGAGACAGCGGACGACATCAACCCGGACGACTTGAGAGGGGTCCGGCGCGTCGGCGTCACGGCCGGAGCTTCGACGCCGAACTGGCTGATCGAGCAGGTGGTCGCGCGCTTGCGCGAAATAGGTCGGATGCAAGAAGAGGTGGCCATCAGCGGGCAAAGCGCGGATGATGGCAAACCCATCCCTTGATCAATAGCACGGCGAGGCGCGAGGTCGAGATCGAAAGGTGGATCGACTTCGGGTGTCGCAGCGCGAGGCGGATCAAACTCGACCTGAGGCGGAACGACGGGAGTCAGTCTTCTTCTTCCGCACCTTCGAGCGTTTCGAGAACCCACCGCGCCTCTTCCGAACCGTACTCTTCGGCCTGAATGTAGAGCGCAAAGCGCGCCACTTCGGCATCCACTGGATCCGTCAGCAACTGGATCAGCACCGACGTCGGCACCAGCGCCAATGTCTCGTAGGCGATGGCCCGAACCACGACGTTGTTCGACCGCGCGAGTTCGCTGATCTCGGGCGGTGCCAAGCGCGAGGCGAGCGAATCGGCCAGCAGATCAACGCGCGCATAGTCGCTCGCGCGCAAGGCGCGGACAAGTAGTTGCTCGAAACTTTCGGCCGAGCGGGCTTGTGCATGAAGCACAGCAGCGCACGTCTCGGCCATGTGGCGAAGCGCCGCCGTCTGTTCGGCGTTCATCTCTTCGCGCGTCTCCGCCGCCCGGTCTTCCAGCGCGGCCAGCAAATGGCTCAACTCCCATTCGGCCCGTGCGTCGTACGGCGTCGCTCTCGGCGGCGAAGTCGTCTGCAAAGCGCGTTCAACAAGCTTTTTGGTGGCCGGCCGCATGCCCTGCCACACGCTCGCCACGCGCCCGCCGAACTCTTCCATGGTGCTGTTCAAGCTCTTCTCCATCGCCTTAGCGCCA
>CAKZOF010000062.1 GCA_937135995.1 uncultured Pyrinomonas sp. | reverse complement strand
CGCTGGGCGTTGTTCGCCGGAGCCGCAGTTCTCGTTGGCTTCATCGTCCTCGCCGTCGCGAGCGCCATCTGGTTTGCGACGCGCCGCCGCGAGAGTCAATCGCAATCGACGAGCGTAAAGACGACGAACGTCAATGCTTCAAGCGCGAGTTCCATCCCTTACGACAAGGAAGCGCTGCGCGAAATGACGCTCGTGCTTGCCAGCAGAATGGATGAGTTACAGGCGGCAAGCGGCGCTGCTTCGCAAAACGCGAATTCGACGCCAGCTGATCGAGCCGAGCCGCAAGAGGGCGAAAGCCTCGGCCCACCGGCCTCCGAAGTCCGCACCATGCGTGTTCGCTTCGCGCCCGGAAATGACTCGACCACGATCAGCGGCTCGGTCGAACGCGGACAGCCCAACCGCTACCTGTTCGCCGCGCGCGCCGGACAACGGGTGACGCTTCGCCTCAGCGCGACGGGCGACGTCAGACTGCTCTTCCACCCACTCGACGACGAAGGAGACCTCCTCTCCGACGAGACTCGATCGTGGAGCGGAACGTTACCGGAGACTGGCGATTACGCGGTGGATGTGTTCACGTACGACGACAAGGCGAGCTATCAATTGTTGATCGTTATCCAGTGAACATTTCTCCATAGCCAGCGAGTTCGTGGCGAAACCGAGTCGGCGCCGACAAGCGAACCGGGATTGCCCCGAGCGGCGCGCCGTCGCTTCACGGCGCTGCTGCTTCGAACGACGCAAGGGATCACGCCAGCGACGCAGTTCATTGAAACGCTGCCGCAACCTGACATACACCGGGTTACGGTGGCGGCGCGGTTCACCAAACCGCTCGTCGGCCGCGGTTCGCTGGGCGCCTCTTGGATTGCTTTGGATCTCGCGATGCAAACGATGCGCGGCTTTCAAACGACGACGACTTTCCTCAAAGAAGTGTCCGCCGGAACGGCTTCCAAACGTACGACTTTTGCGCTATAAAGCGCAATCGTTCCGAGATGGCGAAGTTCCCGCAAAGTTTCATCGACGATCTACGTGAGCGGGCCGACATCGTCCGCCTCATTTCGGACTACGTGCCGCTCAAAAAGCGCGGCGCGAACTGGATGGCCTGCTGTCCGTTTCATCAGGAGAAGACGCCCTCTTTCTCCGTCAGTCCGGCGAAAAACATCTTCTATTGTTTCGGCTGCGGCAAAGGCGGCAGCGTCTTTCATTTCATCATGGAGATCGAGCGCGTCTCATTTCCCGAAGCGGTGCGCATCGTCGCCGAAA
>CAKZOF010000061.1 GCA_937135995.1 uncultured Pyrinomonas sp. | reverse complement strand
CAAGACGAGCATTCTCGAGGGCATCAAACAGAAAGTAGGCGACTCGGTCAAGGTACTCTACGCCGAAGGCTGCAAGATCACCGCCGGCGCGCCGCAGAAAGGTGGCGAGCCGAGCTGGTGGAACGACGATGTGCGGTTGAGCGATCCGCAAGAGGACGCGCGCAAGATCGCCGAAGCGGTCGAGGTCGCCAAAACAGCCGACATCGTCCTGCTTGTCGTCGGCGACAACGTCGAAACGTCGCGCGAAGCGTGGGCGGAGAATCACCTTGGCGACCGCGACAGCCTCGATCTGGTGGGCCGCCAAAATGATCTCGTGCGCGCAGTGGTCGAAACGGGCAAACCGGTCGTCGTCTTTCTCATCAACGGGCGACCGCTCGCGATCAACTACATTGCCGAGCGCGTCCCTGTGATCTTCGAAGGCTGGTATCTGGGGCAAGAGACCGGGCGCGCCGTGGCCGATGTGCTCTTCGGCGATTACAATCCAGCAGGAAGATTGCCGGTGACCATTCCGCGTTCCATCGGACAACTTCCCGTTTACTACTACCAAAAACCAACGGCCAAACGAGGTTACCTTTTTGCGAGCAAAGAGCCGCTCTTCCCCTTCGGTCACGGGCTGAGTTACACGACGTTCAAGTACGGCAACCTGCGGTTGTCGAAAGATCAAATCAAGCCGGATGAACCAGTTGTCGTCTCGGTCGAAGTGACCAACACCGGAAACCGGGCGGGTGACGAGGTGGTCCAGCTCTACGTCCGCGACCAAGTCAGTTCCGTCACGCGCCCCGTCAAAGAACTCAAAGGTTTCGCGCGCATCAACCTGCGACCGGGCGAGACGCGTACGGTGCAGTTCACCCTCGCGCCCGAGAGCCTGTCCTTTCTCAATGAAGAGATGCGCCGCGTGGTCGAACCGGGCAAGTTCGACATCATGGTCGGGCCGAGTTCCAGCGATGACAAACTTCAACGCATCGTGCTCGAGGTCGTCTCGAATTGATCGCCGCCCCGCTCTCTCGACTTTCCACGCCAGCTAGGCACAGACACGGGAGCGCACGAGATGAGAGATAAATGGACGCGACGCGAGATTTTGAAACTAACCGGCGCGGCGCTGGCGGCGACGCGCGTCGGCGCCGAGGGCGCATCTTTAGAGTTCGAGAGCCGACGCCCGCCGCTCGACAAGCGCGCTTTCACGAGCGAGGCCATCGAAGCGAAGATCGCCGAAGTCAAACGCGCGATCGCTGATGAAGAACTCGCTTGGATGTTCGA
>CAKZOF010000060.1 GCA_937135995.1 uncultured Pyrinomonas sp. | reverse complement strand
AGCTTATCTCGCCGGTGGGTTCGGCTCTGCTGTGATGGAGCTGCTCGAAGAGAATGGGCTGCTCGATCGCATCCAATTCGTTCGCATGGGCGTGCCCGACCGCTGGGTGACGCACGGCGAGCAGAAGCTTCTGCTCGCCAAGTATGGGCTCGACGCAGACGGTATCTACACGCGAGTCAAGGAGTCCATGGAGATTCTCGACGAGAAGCGGACGCGCAAAAGCCGAACGTCCCGCTGATGTACGCGCGATTTGGTGCAGCCATTTGACGCAATGGTTCAACCGAAACAGCGCTCGAACCGCACGGGACGAAAGGCGAAGCAAGAACGCAAGCGGGCCACTGCGTTGAACTCTTGGAGGACGGATGAAGAAACGCGCGTGGCCCGCCGTTTGCCAAAATCTTTGGTGGCCTTTCGGTGGAGACGAAGAACGAGGGGATGGAAGTCATGGGCCTCGACCAAGACAATCGGACGCTCGACGAAACAGCGACGCAACTGCGCCCCCTGTTCGACGTCGGTGCTGCCAGACGTGTGGTTCCTCTCCGAGACCTCGGTCCAACCAAACCCTTCTCATCATGGCGGCGCCATCGCCGGAGATTGCCTTTGACGCTGGCTTTGGGATTAGTGCTTGGCGGTGCTTTGATCGGAAGCCTTTTCGCCTTGAGTTGGGTCAAGCGCCAACAGGTAGCAGCGGGCGTCGCGGTCACGCCTGCGCCGACGGTGACTCCCACACCAACCGCGCCGCCGACGCCGAACACGGCGGCGCTTCCACCCCCGAGCACCTTGTCGCCCGTAAGATCCAGCGTCGCCACTGCCGCCTCGTCGGTCGCTACCGCGTCGAACGGTGCTGGGCCGGCGAAATCGTCTGCACCGAACGAGGGACGACGAAAAGAAGAGCGCAAAGAAGCGCGTAAGATCGAACACGAGCGGCACGTTGAGGGATCTGCCGTCGGGCGAGAAACGAACTTCGACGAGCAAGAAACGTCCGAGACCCGCAAGCGCCGCGTTCGTGGGAAGAAGGCGCAAGAAGAGGTGGAAGACCAATTGCGTCGCATACGCGAGATCTTCGAGGGCACTCCTCGATAGCGAGGCGCTCATGCGCGTCGTTATCTCACCGGCCACACTGAATCAGTGAAGAAGCGCGAGCGTATAGACAAACTGCTCGTCGACCGCGGGCTGGCCGAATCGCGCACGCGCGCGCAAGCGCTCGTCATGGCGGGGCGCGTCTTCGTCGATGGCCAGCGGGTGGAAAAGGCTTCGGAAAGTTTCGCCAGCGATGTGCGGATAGAAGTTCGCGGCGTAGACGATCCGCTGGCGCGCTACGTTAGTCGCGGCGGAGCGAAACTCGAGGCGGCACTCGACCGCTTTCGCCTCGATGTACGGGGCTTGGTCTGCCTCGACGTCGGCGCTTCCACCGGGGGATTCACCGACTGTCTGTTGCAACACGGCGCGCGGCGCGTCGTCGCGCTCGACGTCGGGCGGGGGCAGTTGGATTGGCGGTTGCGCAACGACCCGCGCGTCGAGGTTCGCGAAGGCATCAACGCCCGTTACCTGCGAGCGGAGGATTTCGCCGAGAAGTTTGATCTGATCACGGTGGATGTATCTTTCATTTCGCTGACCAAAGTTTTGCCCGCGCTCGCCCCCGCGCTCAAAGAGCACGGGCGAATCGTCGCACTCATCAAACCGCAATTCGAGGTCGGGCGCGGCGAGGTCGGTCGCAAGGGCATCGTTCGTGACGCGGCAAAACGCGAAAGAGCCGCCGCCGCGGTCAACGAAGCGGCGCAAGCGTTGGGCTTGAAACTTCGCGGCATGATCGAATCCCCCGTTCGCGGCGCGGAAGGCAACATTGAATTCCTCGCGCTTTATGAGAAGGGCGATGGGGAAGCGAAAGACGAGGAGTGCGATCGCTCGCGAGACACTGGTTTTGAGTCCGATCGCGGATCTGAAGCATGACAGAGTTCGGTCTCCTTGATCGAGCGTCGCGAACCGACATGCAATGAGCAATGCGACACAAGCCGAATCATCAATTCTCGCTTCTAGCGAGGGGATACGTCTGATCGAAAAGATTGACCGTATAAAAATACAAGCTGCGCTTCAGGTCGTGCTAGGAAGTCGCGCCGAGCTTGTTCGCAGTTAGGTGATCTGTGTTGGTCTGGCATAGACGTGATAATCTTGTTTGCGGTTGCATGGTTTGTGCTCATCGCTCGGACGCTCTTTCGCGTTGGATCATGCTCGCGATGCGCGCGTGCAGCGCGACCGAGGACTGGTCGAGCTTCGCTTTTTAGTTCATGAGGCGATCAACGGAACAAGAAGCGCTCGCTCGCTTGCAGCGTTTGAAGCGTGCTTACCAACGTCATATGCGCGTTCACTACGAGCACGCCGCGCGTTCATGTCGCACGTGTCCGACGAAGGGTGTATGCTGCATGGACGCGCATTTCGTCAACGTACAGATCACGCGACTTGAAGCGGTGGCGATTCGCGAGACGTT
>CAKZOF010000059.1 GCA_937135995.1 uncultured Pyrinomonas sp. | reverse complement strand
GTGAACAAGTTTCGTCGCAAGGTGGTATCGGTTGTCGCGCCCGCGGCCAACGGGCCGATTGGATGGATCGAGCTGAAAGAGTAGAAGGCGGGGCAAGGCGCGCGCTCGCCAGTCAATCTCTCCCCTTGAGTTGAGAACTGTGCACCAAGCAATGGACAAGGATTGATAGATCCGCTGTCAGCCATGAAGCTGAGCGAGAGGCAAGAATGCAGAGCGTCCGAGACTTGCAAGACATGATCGAGGTTGGCACATCCTTGCGGCTCTATGGCCGTCGGTCAGCCCGGAGCACGGCGAAAAAGGGGCCGGGGGCCGTTGCTTGTGAAGGTTAAGCATGCCTACCAGCCGAACCTCAACTTCGGACAGCGCATCTTGGTGGCGAAGGAGATCGGAGCTGCATGATTCGCCGTGGAGTGGGTCCGGCACGTCACGCAGATGAGCCGGAGCGAACTCAGGCGGATGCTGGCGTACGAGTGTTTGTGGAACAGGAGTTGGTTGGTCGTCGCGACCCGGCGCTTTCCGAGCCACAAAACGTGTTCATGTGGCGGGTTGGTGTTGGGCGATGCTTTTCGAAGGCGGCGGCGTGGTCACGGCGCGACGAGACGTGTTCATATTGCGGGTCGGCGTTGGAGTCGCTGGACGTGCGCCCGCGAGACTGCAGAAGATCATACCTTTCCTCCAGCTGCAAGCTGGAGGCTTGTCGTAAGGCGGGCTTGGGTTTCCATCCGTTGGGCGATAATGTGGACAGACAAACCTAGAGACATACTTTTTTGGGGGATCTGCGTGCGTGTGGCAGATTCTCGCCATCGACGGTTGATTGTATCGAGGGCAGATCGCGAAGACGGCAGGAGAAAATCGACGCGGAAGAGCGGCGACCAGATCCGTTCAGGGCTTGCGCGCATCCGAAGGTACGGCTCGCGGAATGTCGTCGACGAGAAGTCCGTCGGCCGGTTCGGTCTTTGTGCCGCGAAGCACGGGCGGCAACTTCGGACGCGGGAGGCGGATCGTCTCCAAAGCACCAGCGCGTTTCAAGATGCTGCCGTTGCTTCCGGCAACCCATAACTCCGCATCGCCGCGAAAGGCGACGGCATAGAGGCGAACGCTACCGATGTTCGGGACCAGCCGCCACGTTGCACCACCGTCGCGCGTCTGCAAAACGAAGCCTTGATCGCCGACCACCGACGCGCGATCGCGGTCGGCAACCGAAATGGCGAAGAGGTTGACACCGACGCCGCTTTCAAGATCGCGCCACGTCGCTCCGCCATCGTCCGTGCGCAAGATCAAACCGCGCGCGCCGACGATGTAACCGCGTCGAGCATCGGCGAAAGCGACCGCGTAGAGCCACTCGCGCACCTTGAGATCGACGAAATTCCACGTCGCGCCGCCATCGGTGGTGCGCAAAATCGCTCCGCCGGAGCCAACGGCGACGCCCGTCCGTTCGTCCACGAACCAGACGGCTTCGAGCCACGCGAGCGTGTTCGAGCGCTGAAAGCGCCACGTCGCGCCGCCGTCGCTCGAATGCATGATCGTCCCGCGCGCGCCGACGATCCAACCCCGGTTTTCGTCGATGAAATGCACGCCGAGCAGATCCTGATCCGTTTCGACCGGAATCCTCTGCCAGATCAAGCCGCCGTCCAACGTGCGCAACACGGTGCCCTTGTCGCCGACGGTCCAGCCACGCCGTTCGTTCACGAAGTGAACGGCGTTCAGGCGCGCGGTCGTTCCCGACGGGCGTACGGTCCAGTTCCTCCCGCCGGAATCGGTGAAGAGTATTTTGCCGCGCGCGCCGACGGCCCACCCTTTGGAACCGTCGATGAAGAAGATGTCCGTTAAATCGTCGCGCACGCCATCGGTCAGGCGCCGCCATTCAATGCCGCCATCGTCCGTGCGCAAGATCAAGCCGCCGTCGCCAGCCGCCCACCCCGTCTTATCATCGACGAAATGGACTGTGAGCAAGCGCGGTTCGGTCTTGACGCTCACAGGCAACCACCATTCGCCGCCATTACCCGTGCTCAGCACGATGCCGTCGCCGCCGACGATCCACCCGCGCCGTTCGTCACGAAAGAAGACCGCAACGAGGTCAGCTTTGACGTAGCTTTCCGTCTGCTGCCACGTCTTGCCGCCATCGCGCGAGCGCAGGATCGTTCCGTTCGCTCCACAAGCGATCACCTGCTCTTTGCCGGCAAAGGCGACGCCGGTCAACGC
>CAKZOF010000058.1 GCA_937135995.1 uncultured Pyrinomonas sp. | reverse complement strand
CGCGAATCCGGTGGTAGATCGAGCCACTGGTTGATCTTGCGTCCGTTGGCATCGCGCAGGTCGATGCCGAGTTCGACGCGGATCACGGTAATCGCCGTATCGGAAAGGATCAGATTGATCTTTTCGACCGCGCCGCTGGAGACCAAATGAAGCAGCGTGCGATGCCCGTAGATCGCGCCAGATGCGCCTGTGATCGCAACCGTGAGTTCCATATAGCGGAAGTTTCCGACGGACGCCCGTCGCCTGTCAAAGTCAGGCGCGTCTGACGTAGCCTGCTCGCGCAAGCTTGCGTGGCGAAATCGGTGCTAAAATCTCCGGCGACCATGAACAGGGAAGAGATCGAAAAGATTCTCGAACGACACCGACATGGAGAGTTGACGACTGCCGATGCCGCGCGGCTAATCAGCGACTGGCACTACGAAGACATCGGCCACACACGTGTGGACCATGCACGCGCGACGCGTCAAGGCTTTCCAGAAGTGGTGCTCGGCATTGGCAAAACGCGCCAGCAGATCGTCGAGATCGTCGAGCGACTGGTTCGGCGCGCGCCCAACGTGCTCGTGACGCGCACCGATGCTGCGACCTTCGGCGAGGTGCGCAACATCTGCACCGAAGCCGAGTGGCACGAAGCGGCGCGCGTGATCCGCATCTGGCGCGACCGAACGGATCGCGGGCAAGGGAGGATCGCTGTGGTCACTGCCGGGACGAGCGACATTCCGGTCGCTGAAGAGGCCGCACTGACCGCGGAAGCGATGGGCAACCGCGTCGAGCGCATCTGGGATGTGGGCGTCGCGGGGGTTCACCGCGTGTTGGCCGAGCGCGAGAAGTTGCGCCGTGCGCGCGCCATCATCGTCGCAGCGGGCATGGAAGGAGCATTGCCCTCGGTGGTCGGCGGGCTGGTGAGCGTGCCGGTGATCGCCGTGCCGACCAGCGTCGGATACGGCGCCTCGCTCGGCGGGATCGCGGCGCTTCTCGGAATGCTCAATTCGTGCGCATCCAACGTCACGGTGGTGAACATCGACAACGGCTTCGGTGCCGGTTTCGTCGCCAGTCTCATCAACCGCCGGTGGGAATAGGGCCGCGTCTTCTTTCCCGACCGGTGGGCCGAGAACGTGCCTACCCGTCGCGGCTCCTTCCGAAAGGCAGCCAGCGAGGACGCTTCGATCTCAGAGGCGAAGCGTCCTCCTGCCGTCGCGTTGGATGTTCGGCAAAAAGATCGACGCCGTCGTCACACCATGATCCGCGAAGGGCACTACTTGCTGCATCCACTCGGCGAGCGCTACTTGCGCGTCATGATTCGCAAAGAGCGCGCAGCTTGCCCACCGCTTCCGAAAGCGGCACCACGTGCGTTTGCTTGGTCCGGCGCTCGAATATTTCGACGCGGCCTTCGGCGATCTTTTTGCCGACCGTGATGCGACGAGGGATGCCGATGAGATCGGCGTCTTTGAATTTCACGCCAGCGCGCTCATCGCGGTCATCGAGCAGCACGTCGAAGCCGGCTTCTTGCAACTCTTCGTAGAGTTGTTCGCCCGCTCGACGCAGCGGTTCCTCTTTGACGTTCGTGATCGTGATGACGACGTCGAAGGGGGCGATCGCGTCGGGCCAGATGATACCGTCGGCATCGTGATGCAGTTCGATCGCCGCCGCCATCACGCGTTCGACGCCGATGCCGTAGCTGCCCATGACGATGGGGACTTCTTTGCCTTCCGAGGTGAGCACAGTGGCACCCATCGAGGCGGAGTACTTGGTGCCGAGCTTGAAGATGTGTCCCACTTCGAGCGCCTTGAAGACTTCGAGCTTGCCGCCGTCGCATCGCGGGCAGCCTTCGCCCGAGTTGACGATGCGTAGATCGGCCCACAGATCTACTGGGATGTCGCGTTCGACGTCGACGCCGCGCAGGTGGAAATCGTCGCGGTTCGCGCCGGTGGTCATGTTGCGCCGCCCGCGCAAGGCCAGATCGGCGACGATACGCAAGCTCTTGCCCCGCGCGCGTGCGATCTCTTTGGCGCGCACGCCGCCGAGGCTTCCGGCGCTGGCGCCAAGAAGCTCGCGAATCTCGTCCGGGTGAGCCGGGCGTACCGCGACGCCGCCGAGCGCATCGGAGAGCTTGGTTTCATGCAACTGATGGTCGCCGCGCAGCAGCGCGAGCACCGGATGCACGCCGTCTTCGGCGCTTGCCATGTAAACGAGCGTCTTGATTTGCCGGTCGGCGGGCGCGCCGCCGGGAAAGGTCGTCAGGTCTTCAATGGTCCGCACGCCGGGCGTCGGAAA
>CAKZOF010000057.1 GCA_937135995.1 uncultured Pyrinomonas sp. | reverse complement strand
ACGAGAAAGAGCGCGAGGAGATCGCGCAAGGTCTTTCGCGCCTTTTGGCTGATACTTTCACGCTCTATTTGAAGACCCATAATTTCCACTGGAACGTCACGGGGCCGATGTTTCAGACGCTGCACCTCATGTTCGAGGAGCAGTACAACGAACTCTGGCAGGCCACCGACACGATTGCCGAGCGCATTCGCGCGCTCGGTTTCCCGGCTCCGGGCACGTATCGCGAATACAGCAAGCTCTCTTCGATTCACGAGGAAGAGGGCATCCCGACCGCCGAGGAGATGATCCGCCTGCTCGTCGAAGGGCACGAAGCGGCGGTTCGCACGGCGCGCTCGGTGCTCGCCGTCGCCGATCAAGTCAACGACGCGCCCACAGTCGATCTGTTAACCGATCGGATGGAGACGCACGAAAAGACGGCTTGGATGCTCCGCAGCCTGCTGGTCAAGGAGGGCGAAGCGCAAGCAGCGAAGAAAACGGGCAACTAGACATCTCGCCCGAACAGTTTCAACGCGAAGGCGAACCTCGTTCGGGGTTCGCTTTTTTGTTTGCGGGCCGCTGTCCGGCGTTCTCTTTCGCGCGCGCGGGGCGAGGATGGGCCGTTCTCATCCCAACCACTCGCGAAAGGTCTGCACGAGCAACCAAGCGTTGAAGGTCGCAATGAGCGCCGCGATGATCCACGCGAGCGCCTTCAACCATGGCGGATTGACGAACTCGCCCATCTTCTCGGGGTCGCTCGTGAACATGACGAGCGGAAAGACGGCGAAGCTCAATTGCATGCTGAGGACTACTTGGCTGAAGATGAGCAGCTGCGCCGTGCCGCTTTCGCCGTAAAGCGCCGTGACGATGACTGCCGGGACGATGGCGATCAGGCGCGTGATCAAACGGCGCAACCACGGGCGCAAGCGGATGTTCAAAAAGCCTTCCATCACGATCTGCCCGGCGAGCGTCCCCGTCAGCGTCGAGTTCTGGCCTGACGCGAGCAGCGCGATGGCGAAGAGCGTGCTCGCCACCGTCACGCCGAGAAGCGGCGAAAGCAGCCGGTAGGCATCCTGGATCTCGGCCACTTCGTGATTGCCCGTGCGGTAG
>CAKZOF010000056.1 GCA_937135995.1 uncultured Pyrinomonas sp. | reverse complement strand
ACAGAGACTTGAGGGATTTTCTCGATGGGCTGTCAAAACCCCTGGAGTGTGGATAAACGTCTATAGAAGGGGGAACTTTTGCCTTCGCGTCCCGACCCTGCGGAGCGACACTCTTTGAAAATTCGGAGGGAGACCAAGATGAAACACTTCAAGCGTTGTTTCTTGACGCTGATCGTCGCGTGGTTCGCCGTGCTGCCGAGCATGAGCAGCAGCGCGTTTGCGCAAGCGACCACGGGGACCATCCGCGGCACGGTGACGGATGCGAGCGGCGGCGTCATCGTCGGCGCCACCGTCACGGCCAAAAACCAAGCGACCAATGTCGAAACGCAAACCAAGACCACCGGAGATGGGATCTATTCGATTCCCAACCTGCTTCCGGGCCGATACAGCATCACGGTTGAAAGCGCCGGATTTCGGCGCGCGGTGATCACCGACGTGCTGGTCAGGCTAGGGCAGGACTCCACGGTCGATGTCGTCCTGCAACCCGGCGGGTTGGAAGAGACGGTGACGGTAGTGGCCGGCAACGAAGTCTTGTTGCAACGAGATCAATCGCAGGTCTCGACGACCTTCGAGGCACGCAAGATTCAGGAGTTGCCGTTGAACGTCGCTGGCGGCGGCTTGGACATCATCGCCCTGACAGCCCCTGGCGTGGTGCCTGGATTCGGCAACGTCAATGCCAACGGCGTGACGCTGTCGGTCAACGGCAACCGTGCCCGCTCGAATAATTTCACCATCGATGGACAGGACAACAACGATCTTTCCATCGGCGGGCCCTCTTTCTTCGTCGATAATTCCGATCTGGTCGGCGAGTTTCAGATCATCACCAACAACTTCTCCGCCGAGTACGGGCGCAACCAAGGGGCCATTGTCAACATCGTGACCAAAAGCGGCACCAACGAGTTTCACGGGAGCGCCTTCGTCTATCGGCGCGACCGCTCTCACCTCGACACACTCAACAACATCGAGCGGCGGAGCGGGCTGAAGGAAGCGCCGCTGCTCCGGCGCACGGTCTTCGGCGGAACGATCGGCGGCCCCATCATCCGCGATCGAGCCTTCTTCTTCGGCAGCTACCAGAAGATCATTCAGACCCAGAACTTCATCGACCGGACAACGCTGCTGGCGATTTTGCCCGAAGAGTTCCCTCGTTTGCGCGCCGCGTTTCCGAACAATCCCGCCATCGAGCTATACACGCGCTTTAGCGCCTTCGCCCTCTCGGACTTCGGCACCGTTCGTCCGCGCGCCGACCGTCCTTTCGACACGGTGGTGCTCGGCGGACAGAGCTTCCGCGCCGCAGCCGTCGAGCGGGCCTTCCCGATTCCGTTCGACCAAGATGAGTTCGCCTTGCGCGGCGACGTCAACATCACGGGGCGTGATCGCGTCTGGTCGCGCTATCTGTTTCAAGACTCCGTGACCAAGAACTCGCTCGGCGCGGTCGGCGGCTTTACGGGCGACGTACCGGCTCGAAGCAAGAACTTCGGCGCAACCTACACGCGCAACGTCACGAGCACGTCGTTCAACGAGTTTCGCTTCAACTTCCAGTCGCTCTTCGTGAAGTTCGGAGGTGGCTGTGAAGAGCTAGGGTTGGCCTGCATCCCTGATCCGAAGGAGATCGGCAAGGCTTTCACCAACATCGCGTTCGCTGGCATTCGCGGGTCGAGCACGGGACAGGATCTGCTCGGTATCGGTCCGGCGACCAACCTGCCGCAAGGACGTTTGGTGCAGGTCTATCAATTCGTCGACAACTACTCGTTCACGCGCGGAGCGCACTCGCTCAAGACAGGGTTCGAGTTCAAGTACCTGAAGAACTCCGTGCCGTTCCTGCCGAACATCAACGGCGCTTTCCTTTTCAACTCGGCAGCGCGCTTGGTCGCCAACAATCCGGCATCCGTGACGGTCGCCGTCGGACCGGACACCATCAATTACACCGAGCGCGACTACTATGCCTTCTTTCAAGACGACTGGAAGGTGCGCGATAACCTGACGCTCAACCTCGGCCTGCGTTACGAGTACGCGACGCAACCGGTGAACGTGCTGCATGATCTCACTTTGGCGCGCGAGCGCGATCCATCGCGCGCGATCTGGCGGCAGAACTTACCGCTGGAAGTGCGCACCGTGCCGCGCGTTCCCGTGGACAAGAACAACTTCGCACCGCGAGTCGGTTTCGCCTACACACCGCGCATTCTCAAACGTCTCTTCGGCGAGGATGCGACCGTCATTCGCAGCGGCTACTCGATCGCTTATGACCCGGTCTTTTACAACATCATGCTCAACATTTCGACCTCATCGCCCGTGGTCTTCCTCAACACGACGCTGAGTCCGGCGGCGGGGCCCGCGCTCTTCCCCGTTCCGTCGGCAGCACCGACCGGCGACGTGGTGCGCAACTTCGCGCAATCGCGCGGACTGGTACGCACCAACACGTTCGATCCGAGGTTCTTCGCGCAAACCATCGTTGCGCCTAATTTCTATTCGCCTTACGCGCAACAGTTCTCGCTCAGTCTGCAACGCCAGATCAACCGGCGAAACGCCCTCGAGATCCGCTATGTCGCCACGCGCGGCGTTGGCCTGTTCCAAACGGTCAACCGCAATCCCGACATCGGCAACCTCTACAACGGGTTCACGGCCACGGTGAGGAACTCACGAGGGGAAACGACGACCTTCAACTTCCCGGCGTTTCGCCAGTTCTTGCCGCCGGGCGTTGTCCCTCTGACCTGCACGGATGATCCCACCACGCCGGACAACGAAGGTGTCTGCAATGGGCGCATCCTGCGTCAGTTCGTGGTCCGCTCCCGCGACAACACGGCGCAATCGACCTATCACGGACTTCAGATCTACTACACGGGACGCCCGTTGAACTCGCTCAGCTTGACGTCGAGCTATACGTGGAGCAAAGCGCTCGACAACGCGAGCGAGATCTTCTCGTTCGGCGAGAACGCCATCTCGCAGAATCCGTTCGATCTCGGCAAGCTCGAAAAGGGCATCTCGGGGTTCGACCGACCCCACGCTTTCTCGCTGAGTTTCATCTACGACCTGCCTTTCTTCCGAGAACAGCGCGGCTTCGTCGGGCAGGTGTTCGGCGGTTGGCAACTCAACGGCACGTACTACCTGACGAGCGGTCGCCCCTTTACACCGCAGTCGCGCACTAATCGCATCCTCGGCAACCTGAGCTATCAGGACAACGGTTTTGCCGCGACCTTCATCGGCCTGCTGGATAACCTCCGTCCCTTTACGGGTAACCGCAACGCTGATCCGAAGTCCGTGGCGATCAGCGACATCGATGCGGCACTGCGCGGGTTCACCGATGGATTCATCCCGAGCCCGACTGGCTTCTATTCGCTCAACGCCTTCAACCAAGGGCGCGGGCCGGTGCCGGTCAGCCCCAACGATGTGCGGCTGATCATCAACGGACCAGGAGCGGCGCTGAAGTTCGGCACGCCGTTCGGCACCGAACCGCGCAACCTCTTCCGCGGCCCCATCATCAACCAACTCAACCTCGCGATCTTCAAGAACTTCGCTATCCCCGAGAACATCCGGCTGCAAGTGCGCGCCGAACTGTTCAACGCGCTCAACCATCCAGGACCAGGTATCGGCGTGGTCGGCGGCGACTCGCTTCCGAGCGCCGTGCCTGAATTCGCCGGACAGACGTTCAACGAACGCGGCGAGATGACGCTCAGCCGCCGCGTGATTCAACTCGGCGTTCGACTCATCTTCTAACGGGCCCTCGCTTCGAGTCGGTGGGGAAGCCAATCCACTTCCCCACCGACTCCCTCCGTGTTCGCTCGTACGAGGGGGCTCGGCCTGACTGACCGCATCGGCTCTCCGCCAGCATGCTTGACACGTCCGCGCACACTCGGCTAAAGCAACCTTGCAGTGATGACCCCAGCACAGTGGATCGCCTTGCTCGCGCTCTTTTTCGTCACGAGCGTCGTCGGCGTGGTCACCGGCAGCAACTCGCTCATCACCGTGCCGGTCATGTTCCAGTTCGGCCTCGACCCGCGCGTCGCCATTGCCACCAACATGTTCGGCCTGACCTTCATGAGCATCGGAGGCACACTGCCCTTCATCGGCAAAAACGCGATCGACCGTCGCCGCCTGCCGCCGCTCGTCGCCCTGACGCTCGTCGGATCGACGCTCGGCGCTCTTTTGGTGTTGGTCATTCCGGCGCGCTCGCTGCCGCTCATCGTCTCGCTCTCGATGCTCAGCGTCGCGCTGTTTTCCACCCTCAGAAGGGGGACCGGCGAGCGATCGACGGCACCGAGCGCACGCGACGTTGCGCTCGCCTACGTGTTGACTTTCGCACTCGGCATCTACGGCGGCTTCTTCAGCGGCGGGTATGTCACCATGCTGACGGCTGTCTACGTCGCTTTTCTCGGCATGACGTTCATCGAAGCCGTGTCGATCACCAAAGCGATCAACATCTTCTCGTCTCTGGTCGCCACGCTCGTCTTCATGTGGCGCGGGCTGGTCGATTACAAACTCGGGCTGGCGCTCGCGTTGGTGATGTTCGTCGGCGCGTTTGTCGGCGGGCGCATCGCACTGCGGATGAACAACCGTGTGATCAAAAAGATTTTCATTGCAACGGTGGTCGCGCTCGCGCTCAAAATACTGCTCTACGATTTCCTCTGGAAGAGCACGCTCGATTGAAACGGCGGTGCCAGTGACTGAGGAAAGAGTCGTAGCTCGGCCAAGCAACGAGCGAAACCGAACTTTCGTCGCTAAGGTTAGCGTCAGCGGCTCGTCGCGCAGCTTTCGATCGTTTATGATGGATCTGGAAAGGACGAATACATGGATCGCATCGTCGAGTGCGTGCCGAATTTCAGCGAAGGGCGCCGGCGCGCGACCATCGAACGCATCGTCGCCGCGATCGAGTCGGTGGCCAGCGCGCTCGTGCTCGACGTTCATGCAGATGCGGACCATAACCGCTCGGTGGTCACGTTCGTCGCGCCGCCCGAGACGGTGGTCGAAGCGGCGGTGCGCGCCGTCGCTTGCGCCAAAGAGCTGATCGATCTACGCGAGCACACGGGGCTGCATCCGCGAATCGGTGCAACCGATGTCGTCCCGTTCGTCCCCTTGCGCAACGTGAGCATGGAAGAGTGCGTCAGGCTAGCGCACGAAGCGGGCGCGCGCATCTGGGATGAACTGGCTATTCCGGTCTACTTCTACGAGCGAGCAGCGCTCAGGGCCGACCGGATCAATCTCGAAGAGGTGCGACGCGGCGGCTTCGAAAAACTGCGCGAACTTGTGCGGAGCGACGAGCGGCGCGCGCCCGACATCGGCGAAGCGAAGCTTCACGAAACAGCGGGCGCGGTGATCATTGGCGCGCGCCCGATCTTGATCGCGTTCAACATCAATCTTCGCACAGACGATGCGCGCGTGGCCGCGCGCATCGCTCGCGCCGTGCGCGGGCGCGACGGCGGGTTGCGCTTTTTGAAAGCTCTCGGGTTCAAGCTCGAAACGCGCGGCATGGCGCAAGTCTCGATGAACTTGACGAACTACGAACAGACCACGCTGCATCACGCCTTCGAGGCCGTGCGCCGGGAAGCGGCGCGTTACGGCGTGGCGATTGCCGGAAGCGAAATCGTCGGTCTCGTGCCGCAAGCCGCGCTCGACGAAGCAGCCGCCTACTGGCTGCAACTAGAGACGCCGCCCGCCGCCGCGGTGCTCGAAAACAGACTGGCCACCGCGTTGCGAGAAGGCGACCGGACGGCTCCCGGCCCGAAACCGCTTGCAACGCTCGCCGAAGCGCTGCGCGAGCAACTGCGCGAGCTATCGAACGAACCGGGCGCGGCGGCGCGCGATGCGCTCGAAGAACTCAGCGCTGTAAGCGAACAACTCGCGGCGACGGTGCGGCAAACGCGATTCGAACGCGCCCGCAGCGTCGAACGCGAAGCGGCGCTGAAGAGCTCGGCCAACCTTTTGCTCGAAAGCATGCGGCTAGCGGTGCAAGCGCTGGCGACCGCCGAGATCGTCATCGAAGAACTGCTCGACGAAGGGCAAGAGTTGCTCGCTCTGCGCGCCACCGACATCGCGCAGGTCGCCTTCGCCATCGCATCCACGGCGCGTTCCGGCGTGCTGGAGCACGCCGCGCAACTGGACGATGAAGAAACGGCCGAAGAATGTCGCGCGCGGGCCAAAGAACTCTTCTCGCAAGCGCGCGAGACGGCAGCGCGCATCGCGGAGATGGCCCAACCGGATCGCGCGTGAACGTGCGCGTTGCTTTCGCAACCGACGCGCGCATCCGTTATCATCGTCTTTGAGACGGCGTAGCGACCATCTTGTCGTTCCGGCTTCGCTCCGGTGCGCGGCGGACGCTCGCAATCTTTTGTTCCGAAAGACGCAATCATGACGATCGAGGAACAACTCGCCTACCTCGGCAAAGGCACCGTCGAGATCATCCGGGCGGAAGAACTCCGCGCCAAGCTTGAAAAGTCAGTGCGAACCGGCAAACCGTTGCGCGTCAAGCTCGGGGCCGATCCCACGGCGCCCGACATTCACCTCGGCCACACGGTGGTGATTCGCAAGTTGCGCGCGTTTCAAGAATTAGGCCACACGGCGATCTTCCTGATCGGCGATTTCACAGGAATGATCGGCGACCCGTCGGGCAAATCCGTTACGCGTCCACAACTGACGCGCGAAGAGATCCAAGCCAACGCCGAGACGTACAAAGCACAAATCTTCAAGCTGCTCGATCCAGACCGGACCGTCATCGAGTTCAACTCGCGTTGGATGGAACCGATGACGACGGCCGACTTCATCCGGCTGGCGTCGCGCGTGACGGTTCGACAAATTCTCGAGCGCGACGATTTTCAGAAACGCTTGGCCGAAGAGCGTCCCATCGCGCTCCATGAGCTGCTCTACCCGCTCATTCAAGCTTATGATTCGGTGGCGCTCGAAGCCGATGTCGAACTCGGCGGGACGGACCAGAAGTTCAATCTGTTGATGGGACGCGAAGTGCAACGCGCCTACGGGCAGGAGCCACAGATCGCCGTCATCATGCCACTGTTGGAAGGCACTGACGGCGTGCAGAAGATGTCCAAGAGCTTGGGCAACTACATCGGCATCAACGAGCCGCCTGGCGAGATGTTCGGCAAAGTGATGTCGATCTCCGACGAATTGATGTGGCGCTACTATGAGCTTTGCACCGACCTGCGCCCTGATCAAATTGCCGCCATGCGCGCACGCGCCGAAAGCGGCGAAATGAACCCGCGCGATGCCAAGGCCGAACTGGCCCGGCGCATCGTCGCTGATTTTCACGGACCAGAAGCGGCTCGTTCAGCCGAAGAAGAGTTCAATCGCATCTTCCGCCGCCACGAAGCGCCGTCGGATGTGCCCGAACGCGAAGTGACCGCCGGACGTTGGAAGGTCGCGCGCCTTCTGGTCGAGACCGAGCTTGCGCCGTCCATGAGCGAAGCGCGCCGTTTGATGGAGCAAGGCGGCGTCCGCATCGATGGCGAGCGCGTGACGCGCACCGATGCCGAGATCGAACTCGCCGCCGATCGCTCACTGCTCGTTCAAGTCGGCAAGCGGCGTTTCCTGCGCGTGCGCGGCGCGTGAGACAAAAAACGTGCCTCCGAGACAACGAGTTGGTCTCTGCGCGGTGCGCGAGCGCTATTGAAGTCTCGACATCCGGGTTCTTTCGTCAGGCAAGCGACGGATTCGGCGACGGCGTGCGAGCGTCAAGAGCGCGCGTGCTATTCGCCAGCGACCGACAGCGGCACGCGCGCGCCGATGACTTCCGTGATGCGGTTTTCGTGATCGACGAGGACGACCTTCGGCTCCCAATCGGAAGGAACTGGATCGGGAACTTGCGCGTAAGCCATGATGATCACCAGATCGCCCACGGCGAAATGGTGGGCCGCCGCGCCGTTCAATTGGACAACGCCACTTCCGCGCTCTCCTGCCAGCGCGTAGGTCTCGATCCTCTTCCCATTGTCCAGATTGACCACTTGGACGCGCTCGAAAGGCAAGATGCCGGCGGCGTCCAGCAACTCTTGGTCCACCGTGATCGACCCGATGTAGTGAAGATCGGCGCCGGTGACGCGCGCGCGGTGAATCTTGCCGTGAATCATCGTCCTGATCATCCGCCCTCTGCCCTTCCGCTCCCTTTCGCTTCGTTGACGAACTTTCCGCTAGATTTTAACCGATACCCAGCCGAATGGCGAAAGAGGGGCGTGTGGTTGCTGCCGGAGGCGCGCTTTGCGCATATAATGCTGACCATGCGCTTCTTCAAATTTCACGGTTACGGCAACGACTATCTCGTCATCGAAGAAACGGCGCTCGGGCGCACTGTTCGCTTGGACGAGCTTGTGCGTCGCCTGTGCGATCGACATCGCGGCGCCGGCGCCGATGGCGTGGCGCTCATCGGGCCATCGACCGACGCCGATTTTCAGGTGCGCATCTTCAACGCTGACGGCAGCGAAGCGGCCATGTCGGGCAACGGCACGCGTTGCGCCGCAGCCTATCTCTACTACAACGGGTTGTGGTCCGCGGATGAACTGCGGCTCGGCACGCGCGCTGGCGTCAAGCTCTATCGCCTGCGCGGGCGATACGGCGCGCGCCGTTTTCGCTTCGAGGCCGAGATCGGGCGCCCCGCCTTCGAAAGCGCGGCCATCCCGATGCGCACCGACGAACCGAGAGAAGTCGTAGTCGATTACCCACTCGACGTGGGCGAACGCAAGGTCGAAGTAACAGCGCTGCAGATGTGCAATCCGAACTGCTGCTTGTTCGTCGAAGATTTCGCGCGCGTGGATTGGCGCGCGCTCGGCCAGATGATCGAGCGTCATGCGTGTTTTCCCGAAAGGACCAACGTCGAGTTCATCCGCGTCGATGGTCGCAACACCATCAGCGTGCGCGTGTGGGAGCGCGGCGTCGGCGAAACGGAGGCTTCCGGCACGGGTGCTTGCGCGGCTGCCGTCGCTGCTTGCTTGAAGGGCTTGACCGATCGGCGCGTGCTGGTCGAGATGCCGGGCGGCGTGCTCGAAGTTGAGTGGCGCGAAGATGGCGAAGTCGTCCTTTCGGGCACAGCGGAAGCCGTTTATCGCGCAGAGTGGCTTGACTCGGAAGAGATAAACGAAGAGGCTTGATCGGTGAACCCGGCGGAGGAAGATCTTCTGCACGCCGCGCGCGCTGAAGGTCGACGGGCGGACCAGCCAGCGACGCTCGAGTTCGGCTCGCACGCCGTGCCGGCCCAGATAAAGACCATGACGAAATCGGTGGCAGAACGCTTGATCATCGCGCTCGACGTCGAATCGGCGGCGCAAGCCCTGCGGTTGGTGGAACGTCTCCAGCCGTTGGTCGGCATGTTCAAGGTGGGATCGCAACTTTTCACCGCTGCCGGACCGCAGATCGTGCGCCGGATCGTGCAGGCAGGCGCGCGCGTCTTTCTCGATCTCAAGTTTCACGACATCCCCAATACGGTGGCAGGCGCAATCGCCGAGGCAACGCGCTTGGGCATCCACATCCTCAACGTCCACGCGCTCGGCGGCAGCGAGATGATGCGCCGCGCTGTGGAAGCCGCGCACAAGGCTTCCGAACGCCAAAACACGGCGCGCCCTCGCGTCATCGCCGTGACGGTTCTCACCAGCGCGGATCAGAAGGCGCTCGCCGAAGTGGGCATCGACGAACCTCCCGCGGCGCTCGTCCTGCGGCTGGCAAAGCTCGCCGCGCAAGTCGGACTCGATGGTGTGGTGGCTTCGCCACAGGAAGCATCACTGATTCGCGCAAGCCTCCAGCGCGACGATTTTCTCATCGTCACGCCCGGCGTCCGACCGGCATCGACCGCCGCGCATGATCAGAAGCGCGTCGCCACGCCCGCTGCGGCCATCCGTGCCGGAGCGGACTACGTCGTGATGGGACGCGCCGTGCTCGAAGCCCCTGATCCAGAAGAAGCAGTGCGACGAATCATTGAAGAGACCGAACGAGCGCTCGAGACGCAGATGAAGAGCGCCAACTTAGGAAACCTTGCGTCGCCGCGCGACGTGTAATCATCGATGCTCGACGGGAACGAGCGTCCTCGCTCTTCCACTCCAAAGGCCGGCGGATCGCCGAGGAGTTCGGGACGACATCGCGCGCACGGCGAAACTGGCTCGAATGGCTGCCGCTCGGTGGTTAGACGTTGACGTAGTTCAAGACAAAAGTTTTCGGTTGAAGAAGTTGCAGAGGATTCACGACAGCATATCCCGATCGATGTCTCGGAACAGGGTTGGCAACAAGGGTTGGGCGGTCTTTTCGCTCGTTGTCCTTGCGTGCGCGCTCGCCGCGACCAACGTTCGGTCGGCGAACAACGGCGCCTACAAAATCGGCGAACGCTTGACCTACAACGTCTCGTTCGCCCACATCCCCGTGGCGGCTCACGCCGAACTCACCGTCGCCGAACGGCGCAGTTTCAGCGGGCGCGACGGCGTCGAGCTGCGTGCTCATCTCGAAACGGTTGATGTCGTCAGCGCAGCGCTGCTGGCGCTCGATGACGAGTTCGTTTCGCGCATCGATCCGGTGTCGGGGCTGCCCTTTTACTTCGCGCGGACTAAACGCTCGCCGATGGTGGAACAGACGGCCGATGCCCCCATGACGCGCGTGCTCGGCACAAGCGCGGACGCTTTCGATCCGCTGGCCGCGCTCTACCATCTGCGCACGCTCGCGCTTGCCCCCGGCGCCCGCCATCGCCTGCGCGTGCTCTACGGGACGGAGCT
>CAKZOF010000055.1 GCA_937135995.1 uncultured Pyrinomonas sp. | reverse complement strand
TCTCGTCAGCGAAAAGAGGCCATTCTGATGACGACGATTGCGCGACAGTGGGCCGATTATGCCGTCCGCTTGCGTTACGAGGATCTGAGCGCGGCAGCGATCCATGCGGCGAAGCTCCTTCTGCTCGACAGCTTCGGCTGCGCGTTGGGCGGCGCGAAGACGGCGGACTTTCACATCTTGTGCGAAGTGGCGGCGGAACTCGGCGGTCGTCCCGAATGCACGGTGATCGGGGCCGAGTTGCGCACCGATTGCCGGCACGCGACGTTGATCAACGCCGTGGCGATTCGCGCGCTCGACTACAACGATGTCTATTGGAAACAAGACCCGTCGCATCCGAGCGACCTGCTCCCGGCAGCCTTCACGATTGGCGAGCGCCAGCGGCGCTCCGGTCGAGAGCTTTTGACGGCCATCGTCATCGCTTACGAACTGGAAATGCGCCTGTGTGAGGCGGCTCGTCCCGGCATACGCGAACTCGGTTGGCACCATGCGACGCTCACACAGTTCGTCGCGCCCGTGGTCGCCGGCAAGATGCTCGGCCTCGATCGCGAACAGATGATCAACGCCATCGGCATCGGCGGCGCGCACAATGCCACGCTCGGCGCGGTGACTGCGGGCAGCTTGACCATGATGAAGAACACGGTCGACCCGATGGCCGTCGAAAGCGGCGTGATGGCCGCGCTCATGGCGCGGCGCGGCTATCGCGGCCCGGAGGCCATCTTCGAAGGCCGTGAAGGGTTGTTCGCCTCGCTCGGCGAAGAGTGGGATGGCGAGAAGCTGGTCGCGGGATTGGGTCTGGATTTCAAAATCACGCTCTGTTCCATCAAGCCTTATCCATCGGAAGCGCTCACGCACACGCCCGTCAGTGCGACGCTCGATCTCGTTCGAGAGTATGGTCTTCACCCGGACCAGATCGAGCGGATCGAAATCCACACCTTGCGTCGCGCTGCCGAGATCCTAGCCGACCCAGCTAAGTATGAAATAGATTCGCGCGAGACGGCCGATCACAGCTTGCCGTATTGCATTGCCGCGGCGGTGGTCGAACGTGAGTTGACGCCGCGGCAGTTCACTCCCGAAAAATTGCGCGACCCGCGCATCTTGAGTCTGGTCCCGAAAGTGGTCGCCGTTTTGGAGCCTTCGTTTGAAGCGCGTTTCCCCGAAGAGCAACCGGCGCGCGTGCGCATCGCTCTGCGCGACGGTCGGACGCTCGAACGCGAGCGTCGCTTCCCCAAGGGCGACCCGCGCGATCCGCTCACGCCCGATGAGATACGGGCGAAGTTCAGCCGACTCGCCGAAGGCGTGATCAGCGCCGACGCGCAACGCACGCTCTTCGACGCGGTCGACGCACTGGAAACGCTCGAAGATATCGGCGCGCTCATGCGCCTGCTCGCGCGATCCGCCTGATCCATTGAACTCGTCACTCTTCCGCCAGCTCTCACCGCTCGCGCTTCGGAGTCTCCCGTGAGACGAAACGCGGGTGGCTCTTCTTCGCGCGTGAAGTCGGTTGCCGAAGGCGCGGCTGTCGGCCGCATCGCTTCTCGGTAGACAGACGCGGAGCGCGCCGCCAAGCTCCACGCCCACAGTGAACGGCTTCGTGGCCAACCGAGCTGATCGACGGTTGTCTGTTTTCAAACAGGTTGGTGTTTGCAAACCAACAACTGCCGTTTGGCGCAAGCGGCGGTCGAAGCTTTTGGCCGCGGGTTTCCCCGAAGGAGACGCACGGCACGTTTCTTGCCCAGACAAAGAAGAGCTTCTCGATCGCGGCGACAAAGATGATGTCACTGAAGCAAAACGCAAGTTTGTTATCCGTCGGCTTGGTTCGCGGCCGTCTGCGCGGACCAGCGTGGTGGGCCGTGTCGTCGGCGCTCGCCTTGATGCTGATCGTGTTCTCCGTCACCGGAGCATGGGCGCACGGCGGCGAGGACCACGGCGAGAGCCAGCCGCAGACCACGGCGACCGCAACCGAACTCAGCCATCTTGCGCGCGGGGGCGATCTTGAGATTTTGCTTAAACATGCGCCTATTGCGCCGGACCAAGTGACCACCGCGCGCCTCTTCCTCTCGCGTTACGCGACCAACGAACCGGTCGGCAGAGCGCGCATCACGCTGCGTCTTGTTGGCCCTGCTAGCGCAGACGCGGTGGCGAAAGAGAGCCGAACCGCCGGGCAGTACGAACTGGAACTTCCGCCGCTTCCGCAAGGCGCTTACCGCTTATCTGCTCGCGTCGAAGCGGAAGGCGAGCGAACCGAAGTGGATCTCGGTGCGCTCGAGATCGCGCCCGCGACCAGCGCCGTGACAGATGACCTCTCCGCGTCGCGCTTCTTCGTTCCGTTCGCAGTGTTGACCATCGCGGCGGCTGGTGCACTGCTCCTCTTCGCATGGCGCACCGCCGGACGGAAGAAGGAGGCGGCAGCCGTTTGATCGTCTGTCTCCCGAGAAACGGCGCGCTGCGTCTGCTCGCCTGCATCGCTTTGTTGCTCGTCGTCTGTGTCGGGCGGGAGGCGCGGTCGCAAGACGCAACGAAAGAACAGGCGGCGAGCCGTTCTGCTGCTTCGGGTTCGACGGCGGAACAGCTTATCGAAACGGCGCTTGTGCGACGCGCTGATTTGCTCGCGGCGCGGGCGCGCGTCGAAGCCGCACGCGCGCGTGCACGACAAGCCGGTTTGCGCCCCAATCCGACGTTGGAGGCCGAATATGGCACGCCGCGCCTTCTCGGTGGCGAAGCGGAACTGGATTTCTCCATCGGCGTTTCACAACTCTTCGAGTTGGGCGGTAAGCGTCGTCTACGCACAGATGCAGCGCGTTTGGAAGCCGAACGCGCCGAAGCCGAGCTTCGGGCGCTCGAACAGCAGGTTGCATCCGAAGTGCGCGCCGCGTTTGCGCGCACGGCAGCGGCAGGCAAGCTCGTGGAGACGCTGGACCAGTCAGTCGCGCTCAGCGAAGATTTGGAGCGGGCGACAGCAGCGAGATTGAAAGAGGGCGATGTCGCTGCCGTCGATCTCGACGTGGTGCGCGTCGAACTGGAACGATTGCGTGCCGAACGCGCACGGGCGCAGGCCGATCTGGAAGCAGCGATGATCGGTTTACGCGCCGCCGTCGGACTCGATCCCGAGACCCCGTTGCGCATCGCTCCGCTCGAGGATCGTCCGCCGCGATTGGACTTCTCGCTAGCTGAGTTGACGGACATGGCTCTCAGCGAACGCGCTGATCTGCGGGCGGCGCGTTTGGCCGAAAGCGCGAGCGCCGCCCGTTTGAAACTGGCCGAAGCGCGTCGAACGCCGGACGTTGCGGCGGTGGCGCGCTTTTCGCGAAGCAAGCAGATCGTCGATCTACCAGAGAGGATCGGCGGCGTCGCGCTCGACCGTGACGATGAGTTGACCTTTGGAGTGCAGCTCGAGATCCCGGTCTTCAATCGCAACCAAGGCGAGATCGCTGCCGCCGCCAGCGAGCAAGTGCAGGCGACCAAGGAGCGCGAGTTCCTCGAAGCGTCCATCAAGCGCGATGTGGCGCTCGCCTATCGGCGGTATCTTGCGGCCGCCGAAAGCCTGAGCCTCTATGCCGACCGCATCGTGCCGCAATCGGAGGCGGTCTTGCGCCGCGTACGTGCTGCGTATGGACTGGGCGAGTTCTCCATCTTCGACGTGCTTCAAGAGCAGCGGCGATTGGTCGAAAACCAGACGCGCTATCGCGAAGCGGTGCGCGATTACTACGCTGCGCTCGCTGATCTAGAACGCGCCGTCGGCGCGCCGCTCTTGCGCCAGCCGCGCGCAGACCGGCACGACGGCGATGCAAATACCGATGGTTTGCGCCGCGCGCTGTTGCGAGGTGTCGCCAAATGATGAGCGAGTTCGTCGTTGGCCGACGTCCGATCGGCGCGCGTCGATCTTCGCCGAAGTGATGCGTGGACGGATTCGCATCCGGCTCGGTGCGTTTTGGGAGTTTCGAGGTGAGTTCATCGAATTCGAAAGCGAGGGGGCCTTATGAGGAAGTCGGTCGAAATCATCGTGCTTGGGTTGCTGGCTTACGCGCTGTTGCTCGGCGCATGCGCCACTGAAAAGCGCGAATCTACATCGAACGCGAACGGACGCGTCGCAACTTCGAACAGTGCGGCGAATGCAAACGTCGCCGCGATGGGCGAAACGAGCAGCGAAGTGCCAGCGGTGGTGCGCGCTGCGCTTGCCGACGCGCAGACCGTCACGGTTGAAAAGAAGGAACTATCTGCTTCGCAGCTCGCCGAAGTCGAGCGCGAAGCAGGAACCAAGGTGCAAAACGCGACGCACACGACCTATTTCGGCTACGCATCGAGCGGCGGCGCCCGGCGTCAAGTCGGGGCGGCGACCTTGCTCACTGTTGATGGCAGGGAGCTGGTCATCGTCTACGAGAGCCGAAACGGGTTGCCGTACATCAAAGAGGTGCGCGCCGAAGGGTTGCCCTCGGAGTTTCTCGCGCAGTTTCGCGGCAAAGGGCACGACGATCCGCTGCAACTCGGGCGCGACGTGCAGACGCGCGGACTCGATCAGCAACTGGCGCGCGCCATCGTCGAAGCCATTCGGCTCGACACGCGCGTGATGCAGGCGCTCTACGGGGCGCCACACACGCATTGATCCGTCGGTCCGAGTATCGTGTGTAGGCGATGCGCCACAGCGAAGAAGATGCGCAAAGTTGAATCGAACTGGATCAGAATCGCAGGTTGCTGGCTTGCACTTGTCGCCGCGCTAGCTCTTTCTGCCCGTGCGCACGAAGGGGAGGATCACAGCGCGCCCGCTCGCCCCGTTGCGACGGTGGCAGTCGCTTCGGTGCGCGTGGCCGAAAGGAACATCCAGACGCCGGCGGGGCAGTTCCGCGTTCGCCTGCGACAGGTGCCGCCCGATCCGCGCGCGGGCGAGGAGACGCAGTTCGAGGTCGAAGCTCTGGAGCGCGTCGAAGGAGCTTTTGGTTCGAGCGAAGGCTTGCAGCCCGCCAACATATCGCGCGTCGTGGCCCGCATCGTCAGAGCTGACGGCACCGTGATCGAACCGCAGCTCGACGCGCACGAAGAGAGTCGGCCCGGTGTGCGCGGCGTCCACCATGCTTTCGGTTCGGCGGGCGAGTACAAAATCTTCTTCGATTTCATGCTTGCCGATGGCCGCTCTTTTTCAGTCGATTTTCCCGTGTCGGTCGTCGTCGCGCCGATCAATTGGGCGTTCTGGTTGGGATTGGTCGCGCTCCTTCTTCTCGCGGCGAGCGTCGTTGTCGGTCGCTACGTCGCGTTGCAACGCGAAGGCGTCGGTGGCAGGGCGGTCGCGCGTCGCATGCTGCCCGCTGGCGCGGTCGCTTCCTTGCTCTTCATAGTTGGCGCACTGTTGCTTGCGCGCGTCGAACGGCCGCGTCAATCGAGAGCCCCGAGCGAGGCTGCGGCGAGCGCTGCCGCTTCGTCGAACACGCTTGCGGCGACGGAGATTGTCATCCCGAAAGAATCACAGTTGCTCTTCGGCATTCGCACGGCGCTAGTCGAAGAGCATCCGGTGGTCGCCGGATTGAAAGCGACCGGTGTTGTGCGCGCGCGCGCTACTTAACGCGCGACCATCGCGCCGCCCGTTTCGGGGCGCGTCTTTTTCAAGAACGGATTGACGCTCGGCTCCTTCGTCGCGCGCGGCGAGCAGATCGGCACGGTCGAACAGATCCTCGGCGCATCGGAACAGGCTGGACTTGAAGCGCAACGCACGGAGCTACAGCGCGCCGTGCTGGAGCAGCAGGCGAAAAGAGCTGAACAAGAGGCGCTGGCGCAACAAGCGCGCGCGCGTCTCGCTCAAGCCGAGCGCGAACTACGCCGAGCGACGGAACTGCTCGAAGTCGGCGCTGTGCCGCGCAAACGCGTCGAAGAGGCGCAAACCGCCGTGCAGATCGCGCGACAAGAGGTTCTCGCCGCCGAACAACAAGCGCGCATCGCCGCCGAACAAGCGCGCGTGGTGAAGGCGGGGGCAGAGCGTATTGGTCCAGTTCGACGCTTTCCATTGATCGCGCCGGTGGCGGGCGTCGTCAGCGACATCAGAGCGACGACAGGGCAACAGGTCGAAGCGGGAAGCGAACTGTTGAACATCGTCGATCTGTCAGTTGTCTATCTCGAAGCGCGAGTCTTCGAAGGCGATTTGGCGAAAGTGCGCGATGCGCGACGGGCGAGTTACACGACGGCGGCATTTCCCGGAGAGGTCTTCCATCTCGGCGAAGGAGGACGCGGACGCATCGTCGCCATCGGAACCGCGGTCGATCCGCAGACGCGGACCGTGCCGGTGATCTTCGAGGTCATGAATCCGGCAAACCGCTTGCGCGATGGCATGTTCGTCGAAATCGTTTTCGACGTCGGCGAGACGGCACCCGTGCTTGCCGTGCCTAAACGAGCGGTGATCACCGAGGAGGGACGCACGTATGTTTTCGTCTTCAATGGCGGCGAAAGGTTCGAAAAGCGTGCCGTTCTACTCGGCGCCGAGGGACAAGACTTCTACGAAGTCAAATCGGGCCTGAGTCGGGGCGAGCGCGTCGTCGTCGATGGCGTTTATCAGTTACGTTCGGGATGATTGCGCGGACTTGGCGACGAGAACGGATCTACCGATGACGAGGAGGTGCGAATAGTTTGACGAGTGATGGAGGAGAAGATGGTGAACAGAATCTCTTTAGGAAGAAGGCTTGTGAATTCAACAAGGGCGAAGTTCGGTCGCGGAGTCGAGCGAGCGCGTCGGCAGCGGTTGCCGGTCGTTGCGATTGTGAGTTTGGTCGCGGCACTCACGGTCGCGTGCGGAGCTGGGCAGCAAAAGGTCAACGAGAACGCAGTGCAGAGCGCGACGGCGAACCAGAACGCGCGCCACGGCGAAATGCACGATGGGCACGCAATGCACGGCGAAATGCACGATGGGCACGCAATGCACGGCGAAATGCACGATGGGCACGCAATGATGGATCACTCGCAGATGCAGAGTTCGCCGGGCGCGGAAAAGCTCCTTACGACTTGCAGTTCATCGACACGAT
>CAKZOF010000054.1 GCA_937135995.1 uncultured Pyrinomonas sp. | reverse complement strand
AGGGCGTTCGCCATGGCGATCTTCAACAGCGGCGCAGCGCTCGGTTCAGTCATCGCGCCGCCGCTTATCGTTTGGTTGCAACTACGTTACGGCTGGCAGGCGACCTTCATCGTCACCGGCGCGCTCGGCTTCATCTGGCTCGGGGCGTGGCTCGCCCTCTACCGGGCGCCGGAGAGCCATCCGTGGATCGGCGATGAGGAGCTTCGCCTCATTCGCGAGGATGCGGCTGGTCCAGAAAACGCAACGGCTCGATCCGTCGCGGCGCAAAAAGAGCTTTTGACGCCGCGTTGGCGCGACCTGTTGCGTTGCCGGCAAGTATGGGCCATCGTTCTTGCGCGTTTCTTCGTCGATCCCATCTGGTGGCTTTACATCACATGGCTGCCGAAATATTTGGCTGATGTGCGCGGGTTCAGTCTCGCGCAAATAGGCTACTTCGCCTGGGTGCCGTACGTGGCGGCAGATGTCGGCAGCCTCTTTGGCGGATGGATGGCGGGCCACCTGATCGGTCGCGGCTGGAGCGTGGGGAGCGCGCGTCGCGCAGTGATCGTCGGAGCGGCGCTGTTGATGCCCGCTGGGATGCTCGCCGCGTTTGCTTCCAGACCGCTGGAGGCGCTCGTTCTGATCGCCGCGGTCCTCTTCGGATTTCAAGCGTGGATCAACAACGTGCAGACGTTGCCGAGCGATCTCTTCCCGTCACGAGCAGTAGCTTCGGTGGCGGGGTTAGGCGGGACCGGTGCCGGAATCGGAGCGATTCTCTTCACGCTCTCGACCGGCTGGGTCGTGGACCATTTCTCATACACGCCCGTCCTCGTCATCGCCGGATTGCTCGCGCCACTTGGCACGTTCGCGCTCTTCGCCTTGGCCGGTCCGATCGGGCCGGTCGCTCTGGATCGAGTTCTACCCAGATCTTCACATCAAGAGGAGACGATATGAAAGAGAAGTTCGATCTTAGCGGAAAAGTGGCTCTCGTCACCGGCGCCTCTTCCGGCATCGGTCGCGCGACCGCCATCGCTCTTGCGCGGTGCGGCGCTGCCGTCTGCATCAACTACCACCACAACGAGCGAGGAGCAGAAGAGACGCGCGCTGCCATCATCGAAGAGGGCGG
>CAKZOF010000053.1 GCA_937135995.1 uncultured Pyrinomonas sp. | reverse complement strand
GACGAAACAGGAAATTCCGCTGGAGACGGCGGAAACCTCCGCCTAGGCGCGCGCGACAGACGGAGGAGGTTCATAGCAGGGTTTCGGCGCCCCGAGAGCCGCGAGGCGGCGGTCTCGCCCGAGCGTTCGGGTTGCCGGGTGGCAAAGAGCAGTCCGGAGCCTTCTCGAAAGTTTTCGCGCAGGAGAACCCCAAAGATGCCCATCGAAAAGATAAAGAAGCGGACGCAAGAGATCGTCGATTTCGACCGCACGCGAATAGAGCTGGCGATGAAAAAGGCCTTCATCGCCACCAGAGTGCGCATCACGGACGAAGAGATCGCCGCCATCACCGACAAGGTGATCGAGGATTTGGAGCGACGCTTCGTCGAGGTCTTCCCGGGCGTGGAAGATATTCAAGACACGGTGGAGCGGAAGCTGAGCGAAGCCGGCCATTTCGAAGTCGCCAAAGCTTACATCCTCTACCGCAAAGAGCGCGAGCGCGTGCGCCTTGCGCGGCGGCACGAATTGCTGGAGCGCCTTCGCCGCAGCGAGATCGCCGTCCGCAAAAGAGATGGGCGCCTCGTGCCGTTCGACCTGCGAGAACTGGAAGCGCACATCCGGCAAGTCGCCGCCAAACTTTCGGGAGCGAGGATCGAGACGGACGCCATCGTCGACGAGACGTGTCTCAACCTGTACGACGGGATCAGCACGCAAGAAATCAATCGCGCCGTGATCTTGACGCTGCGCGCGCGCATCGAACGCGATCCCATCTATTCGCAACTGGCGGCGCGTGTGCTGTGGAACGACCTTTACAAGGAGTTGCTCGGCAAAGATGAGTTCGCGCCCGATTTCGCCACCGCTTACCGTCGCGCGCTTGTGCGCGCGGTGGAAGCCGGCATCCAAGCCGGACGGCTCGACCCGCGCCTACTTGAATTCGATCTAGCGCGCATGAGCGAAGCGATCCATCCCGAACGCGACGCGCTCTTTGAATACATTGGAGCGCAGACGCTCTACGACCGATACCTACAGCGGGATCACGCGCAGACGATCCTCGAACTACCGCAACACTTCTGGATGCGCATCGCCATGGGACTGGCGCTCAACGAAGCGGACCGCGAAGAGCGCGCCATCGAGTTCTACGACTTGATGTCGAAGCTGTTGTACGTCCCATCGACGCCGACGCTCTTTCACGCCGGCACGACCCATCCGCAGATGAGTTCGTGCTACATCACGACGGTGGAAGACGATTTGAACCACATCTTCAAGTGCATCGGCGACAACGCGCAACTTTCCAAATGGTCCGGCGGCGTCGGCAACGACTGGACCAACATTCGTGGCACCGGCGCGTTGATCCGCAGCACCAACGTCCCGAGCCAAGGCGTCGTTCCGTTTCTCAAGATCGTCGATGCGACCACGGCGGCGATCAATCGCAGCGGCAAACGGCGTGGTGCGACTTGCGTCTATCTAGAGACGTGGCACTACGACATCGAAGACTTCCTCGAACTCAGAAAGAACACGGGCGACGAGCGCCGTCGCACGCACGACACGAACACGGCCAATTGGATCCCGGACCTATTCATGAAGCGCGTCCTCGAAGACGCCAAGTGGACGCTTCTTTCGCCCGACGAAGCGCCGGATCTTCATCACGTTTACGGGCGCGAATTCGAGCGCCGTTACACCGAATACGAACGTCGCGCCGAGCGCGGCGAGATGCGGCTGTGGCGGCAAGTGCGCGCGCGCGACCTGTGGCGCAAGATGATCAACATGCTCTTTGAAACGGGCCATCCGTGGATCACCTTCAAGGATCCGTGCAACATACGCTCGCCACAAGATCACGTCGGCGTGGTCCACTCTTCCAACCTCTGCACGGAGATCACGCTCAACACCTCGCGCGACGAGACGGCCGTGTGCAACCTCGGTTCGATCAACCTCGCGCGTCACGTCGCAGGCCGGGCGATCGATTGGGCGCAGCTTGAGCGCACGGTGAAGACCGCCATGCGCATGCTCGACAACGTCATCGACTTGAACTTCTACCCGACCGTGGAAGCCGAGCGCGCCAATCTCAAGCACCGTCCCGTCGGGCTTGGCGTGATGGGCATGCAGGACGTCTTCTACACGCTCGATTGCGATTTCGAGTCGGAGGAAGCCGTCAGGCTCTCGGATGAATTGATGGAGTTCATCTCCTACCACGCCATCCTCGCTTCGTCGGAACTGGCGCGCGAACGCGGGCCGTACGAAAGCTATCGCGGCTCGAAGTGGGATCGCGGACTCTTCCCGCTCGACACGCTCGCCCTTCTCGAAGAAGAGCGCGGCATCGAAACGGGCGTCGACAAAACGGCGCACCTAGATTGGCGCCCCGTGCGCGAACACGTCGAGCACTTCGGCATGCGTAACTCGAACTGCATGGCGATCGCGCCGACGGCAACCATCGCCAACATCGCCGGATGCTTCCCGTCGATCGAGCCGATCTACAAGAATCTCTATGTTAAATCGAACGTCAGCGGCGAGTTCACGGTCATCAATCGTTATCTCGTCGAAGACTTGAAGCGTCTGGGTCTGTGGAGCGAAGAGACGGTGCGCCGCCTCAAACAACACGATGGCAGCATCCAACGGTTCACGGATCTGCCACCGCGACTGCGCCGGAAGTATAAAGAGGCGTTCGAGATCGATGCCCTGTGGATCGTCAAACACGCCGCTGCGCGCAGCAAGTGGATCGATCAGAGCCAATCGGTCAACATCTTCACGGCGAGCACCTCGGGACGCTACCTCTCGGACGTGTACGTGACAGCGTGGCAGATGGGATTGAAGACCACTTACTACCTGCGCACGCTGGCCGCTTCGGGAATCGAAAAGAGCACGCTCGATGCAGCGAGCGCGCACGCGCTTCCCGAGACGACCGAAGAAGCGCCGATCGAGGCGACCAGCGCCGTTTGCTCGCTCGATGAAGGATGCGAAGTCTGCCAGTAAAACTGACGCAAGCGGACGAGAACGTCCGCAGGAGCGAGAGCCCGAAGCCGTTTTCAACGAGGAGAATCACCATGCTCGAGAAAAGGATACTCAACTGCTCGACCACCGACCCAAACAAGATCTTGCCGATCAAATATGCGTGGGCGCGTCGTTACTACAAGATGGGCGTGGCGAACAACTGGACGCCCGAAGAAGTGAACATGCAGAAGGACGTCGAGATGTGGCGTTCGCCGTCGGCCTTGACGCCCGATGAACGACGCGTCGTGATGTGGAACATGGGCTTCTTTTCGACTGCCGAAAGTTTGACGGCAAACAACATCGTGCTCAGCATCTACAAGCACATCACCAATCCAGAGTGCCGTCAGTACCTGCTGAGACAAGCGTTTGAAGAGGCGATCCACACCGACACCTTCATCTATTGCTGCGACACGCTCGGACTCGACCCGGACGAGGTCTATACGATGTACATCAACATCCCGAGCATCCGTCGCAAGGACGAGTTCGTCGTCGAAATGACGCGCGCCATTCTCGACCCGGCGTTCACCACCCAGGGGACGAAGAACATCCAACGCTTCGTGCATGACTTGGTCGGCTACTACCTCATCATGGAAGGCATCTTCTTCTATGCCGGCTTCGCCATGATGCTCTCTTTTCTCCGGCGCAACAAGATGGTCGGCGTCGGTGAACAGTTCCAGTTCATCCTGCGCGATGAATCGGTCCACCTCGCCTTCGGGACGGACTTGATCAACACGATCGTCGCCGAAAACCCTGACATCTGGACCGAAGATTTCCAGAAGGAGATCACGGCGAACATCATCCGCGGCGTCGAACTCGAATGTGAGTACGCGCGCGACTGTTTGCCGCGCCCGATCATGGGCTTGAACGCCGAGACCGTTGAGGAATACGTCCGCTACATCGGGGATCGAAGATTGGAGAAGATCGGCCTCGAAAAGGTCTTCTTCGCCGAAAACCCCTTCCCGTGGATGAGCGAGATCATCGATCTGCGAAAAGAGAAGAACTTCTTCGAAACGCGCGTCACCGAGTACAAAAACGCCGGCGCGCTGCGCTGGGACGATTAGCGGACACTAGGCCGCCCTGGTGGTTGCGCTTTGTACCTTTCGGGGGAGAAAGTCGGAG
>CAKZOF010000052.1 GCA_937135995.1 uncultured Pyrinomonas sp. | reverse complement strand
TATTCGCCATCGCACCCGGCATCAAACTGGCAAAAGTTCCCATCTTGTCTGTTGACTTTGCAGCTAAACCATGCCGCTCGGGTGCTGACGATTTCAGCGATCGAAAGCAATGCTAGGCAAAGGCTCAAGATCACAGATAGGCGAAAGGTAACACATTTCATGATGTTCTGCTCTCCTTAATCTCTTTAGGATGACCTCTTCTCAGACTCGCCATGCTAAATCTCGCCGACTCCTTTCGTCATTGATCTGGATCAAATTGATTTTGGAATTAACAAAGCAATTGTTCGAGCCGTTGTTGGGCCGTACATTGACTCAGTTGAATCGTGCGGTCAATCTGCTCGTAAACTTCGTGGCTGAGCATCTCAAGAAGGTAACGCGAGGTGGCGACGTTGGTCTCGATGAGCCGGAGCAAGAGCCTGGCGGGGATCGGGCGCAATCGGCATTCCGTCGCGGTGATGGCCGTCACCGGAGATGGCAGCCGGAGAATCACCGATGCGGCGCCGAGCACCCAGCCCGGAAAGCGCAACGCGACAGTCACTTCTTGCCCGCGATCGCCGAAACGGATGAGTCGAATCAAACCATCTTCGATCAAGTAGGTTTCGTTGACCGCCGACGCTTGCTCGAAAATTTCCGTCTCAGCGCGATACCTTTGCGCTGGCTTCACCCCTTCAACCGCGCGCCAAATCCTCAAAAATTCGAGCTTCTTCGTTGGCATGGCGAGGGCTCCTGCGTTTCGCTCGTTGGATGGAATTTACGGGAGCGTTGGATTGGCGCGTTTCGGCGAGACGTTCGATGTCGAACCGTTGCGCCGAAAATCGCGCGCGTTGTCGTTCGTATCGGCGCCATCGGGGCTGCGTATGAGATCATTGGTCGCGCCGCTCGTGAACGTGAAGATCGCCCCTTCGCCGTAGGAGTTGAACGGCGCGGCGGGCGGCGAGCTGCCGCCTTGATAAGCGAAACCATCGAGTCTCGTGCCGCCGATTTCGATCTTGATGGCACCGGTCGTACCGTTCATGTCCAGATTGCCCGCTCCCGCGTTGTAATCAGCCGCGACGCCGAAAGTCTCCGCGCCGTTGACGACGAGGAAGTAGCTGCGCGGTCCGATGATGACCGTGCCGCTGCCGACGCTGCCGGGAAGCTGCACGGTCGCAGGCACGTTGCCTGCGCCGCTCGGTCGGAAGGTGATCGTCAACCCGCTGATGTCGAGCGGTTGGTCCGTCTTGTTGAGCAGTTCGATGAAATCGTTCCGCGTTTCGGCGGTCGAAGAAGAGAACGCGACCAACGCTTCGTTGATGACGATTTGGCCTGGAGCAGGAACCGCTGGGCCAGCAGCGCGCGCCGTCAGCGCGGACGAGTCCTCCAGCACCGCGCCGTCGTCCGGGCGAGTGTAACGCGCGACGACGTTCACGCTTCCGACGCGATCTGCGCGCACAGTGATGGTGTCGGCGGTTTGCGCGATGACGGTCGCGACGCCCGTCGGTTGCGAGTCGCGCAGACTGAAATCGAACGCGATGCCGGGAACTTCGCGCCCTTGCGCGTCGCGCGCCGTCGCCGTGAAGGTAACGCTGTTGCCGATGCCGACCGTCGCCGCGTCGGGTTTGAGATCGACGCTGGCGACCACAGTGGTGATCATCAAAGTCGCCACCGCCTCTTGACCGCCCGCACGCGCGCGAATCGTCACCGTGCCAGCGGCGAGCGCCGTCGCGGTCGTACTCGGACCAGCGATCGGCGCGAGATCCGCTCGATTTGCGTCGCTCGCGCTCCAGATGAACGAGACGTTCGAAAGCTCTCTCTCCGCGCCGTTCGCGACCGTGAAAGCGCGCGCGATGAAAGTCGCGCTTTGGCCGGTGCGTGCGGAGGCGGAGGCAGGGATGATTTCGATGCGCGCGATCGGCGGTGAGCCGAAAGGCGTCCCATCAGCGCGCGTGCCCGGCGAAAAGATACGGCCTTGCGCGTTGACTGCATTAGCGTGCGCGGTGAGTTCGCCGCCTGCCGAATCGATGCTCGCATCGGGCGAGCGCGTGAGCGATTGATCGGATGGCGCGGCTGGTCCACCGCTCGACCCGTAGCTTTGCGAAGCGACCGTCACGTCTGCGCCGCCAACTCGCAAGCGGACGTGCACCGTATCGCCGCCATCGTTCAAGCCGAGCGAGTTAGCTGTAAAGATGAGCGCGCCGCCGAAAGCCGGATCGTTCGTCGGCACTGCGCCGCCGCCAAAGATCACCGCGGCGCGTCCGGACTCGAGCCGCGTGTTCGCCGGGAAAGTGAAGCGCGTGGCGGTCACATCGGAGATCATGACGTTCGAGATATCGACCGGCTCGCCCGACGCGTTGACGAGTTCGATGAATTCGTCATCGGCGCTGTTGCGCGTGCCGTCGCGATTCGCATCGCCTTCGATGTTGCGCGTCGCCGGATCGTCGGGTGGAACGTCGGCCAGAATCTCGTTGATGATGAGCGGAAGACGGACTTCGAGCATCGCTTCGTCCGAGATTGTGCCGCCCATACCATCGGGCGCGCTCACGCGCACTTTCGCACGCCCGACGCCGACGCCGCGCGCTTCGCCTTGCGCGTTCACCGCCGCGATCTCGGCATCGGTGGTGGACCAGTCGAAACGCACGCCGGTGATCTCTTCGCCCCGTTCATTGAAAGCGCGCGCCGCGAACTGCCGAACGTTTCCGCGATTGACGCTCGCTTGTTTCGGTTCGATCTCGAGACGTGTGATGCGCGGCGGAGCGGGCGCGACCGAGATCGTCGCTGCGCGCGTGATGGTCGTCGCGCCATCGCTGGCCGTGAGCGCGAGTTGCGCCGTCCCAGCGCGAAGCGCGCGCACGGTGGCTGTCGCTTCCGCCCCGACGACGTTGACTGCAGTGATGGTCACGATCGCGTCATCGCTCGATGCGAAAGCGAAACTGGCGCGTTCGAAGGGGCGTCCATACTGGTCCAGCGCGCGCGCTGTCAGGACTGCCGTCTGCCCTTCGACGAGGGCGAGCGCGGGTGGTTCGAGGCTCACGCTCGCTAGGTTCGCGGCGCGCGCGACGAAGAACGAACCGTCGGTGCGCGTGCCGGGCGAAAAGCGTCTTCCCGCCGCGCCTTGCGCCGAAAGGTGGCGCACGAAAGCGCCTGCGATATCGGGCGAGCGCGTGACCGATTGGTTGATGCCGCTTCCGGCGAAGTCATCCTGCGGTGTGCCGTAGGCGAACTCGTCGATGACGGCACCGGTTGCATCGCGCACAGTGATAGTAGCGCCGTTATTGCTGAGCGCTAGGTTTCCCGTCGAAGCTTTGAAGACTTGCGCGCCGCCGAAGGCAGGGTTGCGCGCATCGAAATTGCCGCCGCCGAAGACGACGATGGCATCGCCCGCCGCGATTTGCGTCCCAGCGGCGAACACGTGACGCACGCTCGCCCGCGCGTCGCCAGCGGCGCGCACTTCTATGGTCCAGTTGCTCAAATCGAGCGCGTCGCCCGACGCGTTGACAAGTTCGATGAATTCGTCATCGCTGCCGCTGCGCACGCCGTCGCGATTGGCGTCGCCTAGCGCGCCATCCGGCGGATCGAAGAGGACCTCGTTGATGACGATCGCGCCCGGCTTTGCGCCTGCGAAAACGAGCGTCGCCCGATTGCTCATCTGATCTTCGGCGGTGATTTGGACGCTCGCTGGTCCAGCTGGTCGCGCGTCGAGCGCGACGTTTATCTGGTCCAATCCGGGAAGGCTTGGGACGGTAACGAGGGTCTCGATCGGCGCGGGCCGCCCGTTCAAGAGGACGGCGAACGATCCGGCGCGTCGCACGCCGGTCGCAAATATCGCCAGCCGCCGCGTCATCGGTCCGAAGGGGGAGCGCAAGAAGGTATCGGCATCGAGCGCGATCGCTTCGCCACTCCGATCTGTGAACAGGGCGGGAAGCGTGCGGATTATGTTTGCCATGACGCGCGTTTGAAAGCCGTCTGGATTGGTGACGACGATCTCTGCCGGACCGATCTCGGTTTCGGCGGGCACGTGAAAGTTCACCTGCGTCGGCGAGACGTAAAAGAGCTGCGCCGGTCGCCCGTTGACCGTGACGGTTACACCGCCTAAGTTCAAAGGGAAAGAGCCGTCCGGTTGGCGTTGCGCTTGCAGAGCGTCGAAAGCGAAATTGTTCCCGGTGGCGATGGCGATGGAATCCGGCGCGAGTAGATTGACTGGACCGCTGCCGAGCAGCGGCGCGCTCGTGATCGTTGCATCGGTCGAAAAGGGCGGGCGCGCCGGAAGCGTGGCCGTGTAGATTTCGCTGTTGTTCGCCAACGCAGCGTCCGACACTGGACCGGAGAGGAGGCGCGCGAAATTAAAAGCGACGATGGTGCCGTCGTCGTTTAAAGATGAGACGACTTCGGCCGTAGCTTCGGCTGGCGCGTCGGTGATTTGAAGCGTGCGCCGCGTCGGGATGTCGTGAACGTAGAGTTCAACGCTGCCATCCGGATTGCTGCCGACTAAATCGCTTCTCGACGCGAAAGCGATGCGTGATCCGTCGCCGCTGATCGTCGCATTGAAGGGCACGTCCGCCGAACGTGTGCCCCGAGGTGTGATCTGGCGCACGAGCCCGTTTCGCCCGTCGAAGAGAAGAAGTTGTCGGTTGCTGACGGCGGTGGCTTCGTAGACGACGCGTTGTCCATCATCGCTCACGATGCGCCCGCGAGCCAGCGCCAGCCCCTCGACGCGCCGGGCGATGACCTGTTCTTCGCCGCTCGCCAGATCGCGAAGCATCAGATCGCGTCCGTCTGCCTCGCGAACGTAGACGACGCGCGTGCCGTCGCCGAGGTGGGCGCGGTACGTGGTCGCGAACGTCCCGCCGGTCAGGCGCTCGGCGCGCACGAGCGTGCCGAGCGGGGCCAGGACGCGGCGCAGCGCGTCGCAGGTGCCGGGGTCGACGGCGGTGGCGGTGCTCACGACCGCCCAGGCTAGGGGGTGCGGGCGACGTCGTCGGCCGGTGCGGCGACCGACGAGCGGTGCAGCGTCGGCCACGCGGCCAGG
>CAKZOF010000051.1 GCA_937135995.1 uncultured Pyrinomonas sp. | reverse complement strand
GCCCCAACTGCCGGTCAAGATGTAATCAGCGCTGCCGGTCTTGGGCAGCAGATTCATCGGGACCATCGAGAACTGCAGGCTCGCTCCGCCCTGCAGGAAAAGCACGTGGTAATGATCCGGCAAGTTCAACAGTTCGCGCACGCCCTGCTCGGCCTGCTGGATGATCTCTTCGAAAGTCTTCGAGCGGTGGCTGATCTCCAGCACCGACATCCCGACGCCGGGCAAGGCTAGAAGGTAGCGCTGCGCTTCTTCCAGAACTGGCACGGGCAGCACAGCCGGTCCGGCGCTGAAATTGTAAATGCGTTCGGTTCGGTCGCTCATCTCGTTTTCTCCTCGAAAGTTGGCTGATCTCGTTTGGCGTAGTGGTTCTTCAATGCGCGAGCGATGGCGCGCGCAATCGTGGCGCGCGGAAACAGCCTTTCGGATTGGACCAGTAGATAGTTGCCCCACCCGGAGACTACGCTGCTCCGCCGCCGCTCCAACGCGGCGAGCGCCGTGCGCACGACATCCGACGGTTTCTGCATGGCGCGAAACGGAGCGCGACTTTCGACGCCAGCGGCGGCGAAGAAGTTCGTCTCGGTCGGTCCCGGACAGAGCGCCATGACGTGCACGCCGTAGGGACGATTCTCCGCCCACAACGCCTCGCTGAACGACAGGACAAAAGCCTTGGTCGCCGCATAGACGCTCATGTAAGGTACGGGCTGATAAGCGGCGGTGGAAGCGACGTTGATGATCTCGCCGCGCCCGCGCGCGCGCATCGGTTTGAGATAGAGGTGAGTGAGCGCCACCAACGATCTGATGTTGAGATCGATCATGCGCAGTTGACGCTCGAGTTCGAGTTCGATGAAATCGCCCATCGCGCCGAATGCAGCGTTGTTGATCAAGGTTTCGACGCGCACGCCGCGCCGCTCGGTCTCGGCGAACAAGCGTGCGGCCGCTTCCGCCTCCGCCAGATCGAGCGCGACGTATTGCGCTTCGATGCCATGACGCGCGCCCAATTCGGCGCACAGTTGTGCGAGCTTCACTTCGGTGCGCGCCACCAAGACCAAGTTGGCGCCTCGGGCGGCGAGTTGTCGGGCGAATTCCTCACCGATGCCGCTTGATGCGCCCGTGATGAGTGCGGCGTTCATGCTTCGTCCGATCAGCGTTCCATGTGGTCGTTTCAGCGCGGCCCGAATCTGCGCCGCTACAGCTTCAGCAAACTGAGTTCGATGATGTCGGAATTTTCGGCGCGCAACCTGTCGAGCATCTCCGGCGGAGGCGCGCTTTCAAGATTGATGCGCGCCACGGCCGCTTCGGCTCCCGCAAAGACGATGTTCTCCATCTCCTGAACGTTGATCTCGGCGGCGCGAATTGCGCCGAGCACATGAGCCAGAACGCCGGGCCGGTCGCGATGGCGCACGATGAGCGTGTGCGTGGCTGGCGTTCGTTCGGCCAAGTTGACGACGTTCGGCACCTTGCCCGTCTCTTTGAACGTCTCGATGATGCGCACCGTTTCGGCGGCGATGGCCTCCTGCGCTTGATCGGTGGAAGCGCCGATGTGGTGCGTGCCGTAGAGGTTTGGCTCGCGCGCGATCTCGTCGGTGAATTCGCCAGTGGCAGCCGACGGCTCTTCCGCGTAAACGTCCAATCCGGCGCGAATGCCCTTTTCCCGCATGGCCCGTAGCAGCGCCTGCTGGTCCACCACTTCGCCGCGCGAAGTGTTGATGAAGAAAGCGCCTTGCCGCATCGCGGCGAAGAAGTCTGCACCGACGAGGCCGCGCGTTTCGGGAGTGAGCGCGACGTGCACGCTGATGATGTCGGCGTCGCGCGCGACGTCAAGCGGCGAGGCGCGGTGTTCGATGCCAAGTTCGGCGGCCTTGTCGGGCGTCAAACTGCGGCTCCATGCGATGACCTTCAATCCAAAGGCGCGCGCGCGTGTGATCATTTCGCGCCCGATCTGCCCGACGCCGATCAAACCGAGCGTGCGGCCGTAGAGCCCGCGCGCTTTGGAGAACTCTTTTTTGTTCC
>CAKZOF010000050.1 GCA_937135995.1 uncultured Pyrinomonas sp. | reverse complement strand
CTCGCCGGTGGAGTTCATCCCGGTGGCGGAAGAAACGGGATTGATCGTTCCCATCGGGCGCTGGATGATGCAAGAAGCCTGCCATCAAATGAGCGCGTGGCACCGGCAGTCGCCCGGCAATCGCCATCTCACTTTGAGCGTCAATCTTTCCGGCAAGCAACTGGCGCAACCGGACCTGACCGATCAGATCGAAGCGATCCTGAACGAAGCCGGCCTTCCCGCGCGTGCCCTGAAGCTGGAGATCACCGAAACGGTCGTCATGGAGAACGCGGAATCGGCCACCGCGGCGTTCGATCGGTTGCGCAAAATGGGCGTGCGTTTGAGCATCGACGATTTCGGCACCGGCTACTCATCGCTCGGGTACCTGCATCGCTTCCCCTTCGACACGCTCAAGATCGATCGCTCCTTTATCGGCAGCATCGGACAGAGCGATGAGAATTTGGAGATCGTCCACACCATCACCAAACTGGCCCACAACCTCGGCATGGACGTCGTCGCCGAAGGAGTCGAGCGCGCCGAGCAGGTCGCTGTGCTTCGTTCACTCTCGTGCCACTACGGTCAAGGCTTCTTCTTCTCCAAGCCGCTCGACAGCGATGCGGCGACGCAATTCATCGAACTGGCAAGCAGCGATGAACGCAAGCCCTTTGTCCCCTTGCCGCCTGCATCCGAGGACGCCGACGGCGTAGACGTCCCCTTTATCATGTGATCTTCTCGGCTGCATGAGCATCTCGTATGGTCGAATCAAGCGCCCCCGCGGGTCGCGGAAGCAGGCTTGTGCAATCTATACAGCGCTTCCGATGGCCAGCTTGCTTTTCGCCCGTGCGCTCGGCTAAATTTAGCTCTTGCCTGAAGTTCAATCCCGCACATGCGGCCTGCGGTCATCGACGCCGCGGCTACGCGAACCTATTGGAAGGGAGTTCCACACACGGCCATGAAAGTCTATTCAACCGAGCAGATTCGCAACCTCGCCTTCATCGGGCACGGTCACGCCGGCAAAACGCAACTCATCAGTTCGCTCCTTTATCTAGCGGGCGCCACTCCGCGTTGGGGCAAAGTCGATGAAGGGACGACCATCACCGACTACGACGAAGATGCAATCGCGCGAAAGATCACGCTCAACATCTCGGCCGCATACCTCGAACACCGAGCGACCAAGGTCAACTTGCTCGACACGCCCGGTTTCGCCGGCTTCGTCGTTCATGC
>CAKZOF010000049.1 GCA_937135995.1 uncultured Pyrinomonas sp. | reverse complement strand
CGAGTTCGTACGGCTTCGCGCAGATCGAGGATGTTCGCTCGGGCGCGAAGTCGATAAAACTGTTGTCTTTTCGTTGCAAATGAATTACCATGCAAAAGTGTTTTGCGGCGGACAAACACCGCCGCCAAGACGCTCTTTGCCGGGAGTCTGCGTCTGATCTATAAACCCCTCGATATGATGGACGCTCGCATTCTCTTCATCGAAGACGAAGATCGACTTCGCCAACTCCTGCTCGAAGCCGCCGCGCTTGATGGTTACCGGGCTGAGGGCGTGGCGTCGGCCGAAGCCGCGCTGGAGCTTCTCAAGCAAGAGAGTTTCGATGTTTTGGTGACCGACATCGCGCTGCCGGGGATGTCGGGGCTCGATCTTTTGCTGCACTTGAAGCAGGTCGCCCCCGGTGCCGTCACCATCGTCATGACCGCCTACGGGACCATCGATGTGGCGGTGGAAGCGATGAAGCGTGGAGCGGTCGATTTCATCACCAAGCCGTTTCAACTCGACACGCTCTCGAGCGCGGTACGCGTCGCCGCCGAACGTCTTGCGTTACGTAGGCGGCCCACGATCAACGCGGGGCGTCGCGAGGTCGAAGTGATCGTTGAATCGCCGGCAATGCAGCGCGTGTTCGACCACGTGCAAGCCATCGCCCCGTTCAACACGACCGTGCTGCTCACGGGCGAGACGGGCACGGGCAAAGAGGTCGTCGCTCGTTCAATCCATCAGCAGAGCCCGCGCCGCGAGCGCCCGTTCGTCGCGCTGAACTGCGCCGCTGTGCCGGAGCAACTCCTTGAAGATGAGCTTTTCGGCCACGTCAAAGGAGCTTTCACCGGCGCTCACGCAGCCCGTGAGGGGCGCTTCGAGCAAGCCGACGGCGGCACGCTCTTTCTCGACGAGATCGGCGACATGAGCCTGCCGTTGCAGGCCAAGTTACTGCGCGTTCTTCAGGAGCGGGAGTTCGAGCGTTTGGGCAGCTCGCGCCCGGTTCGCGTCGATGTGCGCGTCATCGCGGCGACGAGCTGCAACATTGAAGAGCGCGTCGCCAACGGGCAGTTTCGCGCCGATCTCTACTATCGGCTCAACGTCGTGCACCTGAAGATCCCACCGTTGCGCGAACGTCAGGCTGACATCATGCCTCTGGCCGAACATCTTCTGGCGAACTTCTGCCGCAACGTCGGGCTCCCTGCCAAGAAGCTCGATGAAGCGGCGCGCCGGGCGATGCTCTCTTACCGCTGGCCCGGCAACGTACGCCAACTGCAGAATGCCATGGAGCGCGCCGCCGTGCTCTCCGGGGCGCGCGCGACGATCACGTTGGATGATCTTCCCGAAGAGGTACGCGGCGGGGCTGCTTCCGGCGTCTCTGCCGTCGCCGCTCCGGTGCGCACCGAGACGCAGATTCCCGATGAAGGGTTGAATTTCGAGGCGGTCGTCTCGCAGGTCGAGCGCGAACTGCTGCTTCAGTCGCTCGCCAAGACTAAAGGGAACAAGATGCAAGCGGCTAAACTCCTTAACATGAAACGGACAACGTTCGTCGAGAAGCTGAAACGCTTGCAGATCAACGTGGACGACAATCAGTGAGCATGTTTCCTTCTCCCGACTTAGCGAGGGCGTGGTCGATCAAACCATGCGGTCGCATGCGACCGGCTCGTTTCGTCCATCCCGCAGGTAGGCGCGCGTTCCGTTGGTCGCTTGTTGTAGGCGCGCCAAGCTCTGCGCGGTTCGCCGACGAACCGCTTCCAGCGCCGCGCGCGTCTTCTCATCCTGCTCTTTGATCGCCAGCGCGAGTTGCAGAGTGCGCGCCGCCTGTTCGCTCTCCAAGCCGTGTGACTGCCGGTCCATCTGCGCGCGCAAGAGCATGATCCGCTGCTGATAGATCTCTAACCGCTCGCCGAGCGTGGCACGTTCGCGCACCGTCGTCATCAACGCGGCGAAGTCGCCGCGCTCGAGTTCGGCCGCTTCGCGGCGCGCAAGTTTCAACAACAATTCGAGGTCGCGGCACTGCGCGATCAGCAGTTCGACGATCGACTCGGCCTGTGTGTTGATCTCCGTTTGCAAGTCAGTGTGGCTCATGGTTGGACCGTGACGCGCGGCGCGCTCAACGGCGAAGCGTTCAGCGGAAGATTGTCGGTCGAGCCGGAACGGATCT
>CAKZOF010000048.1 GCA_937135995.1 uncultured Pyrinomonas sp. | reverse complement strand
GCGCATTTGCCGCGCACATCTTCGAGGAAAGCGCGTTATGAACAACCAGGGGAGAGATTCGGCACAGCGATTTCTCGCCATCGTCGTCATCATCGCGATGATGATGACGATGAGCATCCCTGCGCCGGTGGTCGTCTTTTTCGCCATCGTCATCTATTTCGTTTGGCGCGCTGTGGAGCGTTCGGAGCAGCAACAGATCGAGGGGATCTTTCATTTCTACGTACTGGCCAACGAAATACTGCGCGACGAAGATCGCCGCTGGTTCGGTTACGAAATCGCCGAGGTGATCGGACGCGGCGAAGAGATCCTGAGCTTGATGAAAGATCCGCCGCCGCTCGTCTATTTCGCGCTCGGCGCGCTCCACAAAAAGGCGGGCAACGTGAACGCCGCTGCCGACTACCTCTCCCTTGTGCTCGAAAGCGATCTCGGCAACGAGAACAAGATCACCGTGCCGTCGCCGGAGTTGCGTTACTACGTGAAGATGCTCCGGCGGCTCGAACGCGATCCGGCCGAAAAGCCACAATTGATGGCGGCCGTCAGAAGCTTGGAGCGGATGAGGCAAGCGCGTGCCGCACGTTTGCTTGCCGAAGCGCGTGAGCAATTGCAACAGCAGCCGACCGCGACGCTCGACGCAACGCCGCCGCGCGCGTTGCTCGAAGAAGCTAAGCCTACTCAAATCGAGGAGAAGCGGGAGACACGGCGACGGAAGAGGCAGGAACCAGCGCCGCCGCCTCCCATCACGCAGTTGTTGCGCGAGATGTACGACGAGGAAGAGCCGCCGCGGCGCAGGCAAACTTGACCTTTGGGTAGACGGATCGTCCGTTTTGTTGGTTTCCCCGTTCGTGATCGATGTTGACCGCCGAGATCATCGCCATTGGTTCGGAACTTCTCACGCCCGAGCGCGTCGATACCAACAGTTTGTGGCTCACCGACAGACTCAATCGGCTCGGCATCGAGGTCAAACTCAAAACCATCGTCGGCGACGATGACGCGCGGCTCGAGGAAGCGGTACGCGACGCGCTCAAACGCTCGCGCATCATCATCACCACGGGCGGACTTGGTCCAACCGAAGACGACATCACGCGCAAGACGGTAGCGCGCGCTTTGGCGAGGCGTCTGTTGCTCGATGAGCGCGTCTTGCAAACGATACGCGAGCGCTTCATTGCCATGGGGCGAGCGATGCCGGAGATCAATGCGCGGCAGGCGATGATCATCGAGGGTGCAGAAGCGCTGCCGAATCCGCACGGCACGGCTCCCGGACTCTATCTCGAGCACGACGGGCGCGCCGTGGTGCTGTTGCCCGGACCGCCGCGTGAGATGCGCCCCATGTTCGAAACTTACGTCGCGCCGAAGCTCGAAGCCAAGGGCGGCGGCGTGCGCGTCGTGCGGCGCATCCTGCGGGTCGCCGGAATGGGCGAGTCGGCCGTGGATGAACGGATCGCGCCCGTTTACACGCAGTACAAAAATCCAACCACCACCATTCTCTTCAATCGCGCCGAAGTCGAAATACACCTGACGGCCCGTGCTGCGAGCGAACAAGAAGCTGAACTTTTGCTCGATGGTCTAGCCGGTCAGATCGAGGAGCGTTTGGGCGATGCCATCTTCGCTTTTCGCGGCGAAACCATGGAAGAGGTAGTCGGGCTACGGTTAGCCGTCGGCGGATACACGGTGGCCGTCGCCGAAAGCTGCACGGGCGGCCTCGTCGCGCAGAGGCTCACGGACGTGCCGGGTTCTTCGGCCTATTTCCTCGAAGGCGTGGTCGCTTATTCGAACGAGGCGAAAACGCGAACGCTCGGCGTCCCGCCGGAGTTGATCGCGCGACATGGCGCCGTCAGCGCGCCCGTGGCCGAAGCGATGGCCGAGGGCGTGCGACGCTTGACCGATGCCGATTTCGGCTTGGCTGTGACCGGCATCGCTGGTCCAACGGGCGGCACGCCGGAAAAGCCCGTCGGCTTGGTCTTCATCGCGCTCGCCGACGACGCGCACACGGAGCACAAGCGTCTGCTACTGCCCGGCGACAGGCAACTCATTCGCTGGCGCGCTTCGCAAGCGACGCTCGATCTGCTGCGCCGGCGTCTGATCTAATGGACCAGCGTCGTAGCTCAAGTTCGGTGGTCTTTGCGTCATCTTCTCGGCTTGCGTCGGCGGTTGATCTAATGGACCAACGCTGCGGCGCGAGATCACACTGCCGCTTGCTTCGATCACTGAAGGACCTGGGTGTAGATGAACCCGCCGAAGATCGCGGCGATGCCCAGCACTTCACCGGCGATCAATAGGTACATGCCCCATGTGGTGATGAAGTTTCGCTCGCTGAATTGATTGGCGGTCGAGTTTCGCCAGCCAAGCTGCGCGTAGCGAGCGATGGCGGCTGCGAAGTAAAAGAGCGGAAGCCCAGCCGAGACGAGCTGCCAGCCGGCTGGGAGCGGGCTGTACTCTAGCAGCTTTGCCAACACCAACGCCGCGAAACTGTAGAGAAACGAAGCGCGGTGTGCGATGTCGACGTAAACGGGTGCCGAATGATCGCGGCTCGTCATCATCCAACGGTACTTCCAAACACCGGTCAACAACCCGACGATGAGGAACGATCCCGACGCGAAGAGGCATAGTTTAATGGCCGGAGCAAGCATTTGTCATTGCGGTTCAGTGCGAACTGGCATTCTACATGCCTTCTTGCTTTGAGCACAAGCACGACGTATGCTTCGTTTCGAGAAAAGTCCGGTGCGGCGGCGGGAGAAACCACGGCGAAGGCCGGACCAGCAGGGCCCGCGGTCTTCGCAGATCGAAGTCGAACTCGCAAAGCCGTCGCCGGTTGGATCTCGTGACCGCAATGGACGGGGCGTCGGTTTAGATGAAATCGTTGCTGCTCACGCTCGGTGCCTACGCGCTCGGTTCAATCCCGTTCGGCTACCTGATCGTCAGGTTGGCGCGCGGCGACGATGTGCGTCGAACGGGCTCGGGCGGAACCGGCGCGACCAACGTTACGCGCCGCGCCGGCAAGCTCGCCGGCCTTCTCACGTTGCTGCTCGACGCCGCCAAAGGCACCGCTGCTGTGCTGCTCGCGCGCCGCTTCGGCGGTGACGAGACATGGGTGGCGGCGGCGGGCGTGGCGGTCATCGTCGGTCACATCTTTCCCGTGGGGCTCGGGTTTCGCGGCGGCAAAGGCGTGGCCACCGGACTGGGAGTCTTCGCCGCGTTGGCACCTGGTGCGGTTCTTCTCTTGGTGCCTGTTTTCCTCGCTGTTGTTTGGACGACGCGCTACGTTTCGCTCGGCTCGATCACGGCTGCCGCGGCGCTGCCGTTTCTCGTCTGGTGGTCGCGGCCGAATGCGGCCCCGCTCATCGCGTGCGCATTTGCCAGCAGCGCGCTCGTCATTTGGGCGCACCGCTCCAACATCGGGCGTTTGATCGCTGGCTGCGAACCGAAGTTCGGCGCGGGCGAAACGGCACGTTGAGCACGTCTCACCAGTTCCGCGCCTGTGGCGCGGAACCGTTCGGCTGTTGGGGCGCGTCGTCGCCCGAGACACAGCGAGACCAAGCCTTGCCATGCAGATCTCCATCATCGGAGCAGGCAGTTGGGGAACGGCGCTTGGCATCATGGCTGCGCGCCAAGGTCATGAAGTGCTTCTATGGGCGCGGCGCGCGGACGACGCCCAAAGGATCGAAGCTGAACGCGAGAACGCACACTCCCTGCCGGGCCATCGTCTGCCTCAGCGGGTTCGGGCGACGGCTGACTTCGAAGAGGTCTTGCGAAACGCTGAGATGGTGATCTACGCTTTGCCGTCACATGCGGCGCGGGATTTCGCGCGTGCGGCGCGGCCGCTTCTGGCTCCGGGTATGTTGCTCGTCAGCGCTGCCAAGGGAATCGAAGCCGAAACGGGAGCGCGCGTGTCGGAGATCTTCGCCGAGGAGTTGGGAGATGGCGTGCGCGTGGCGGCGCTTTCGGGCCCCTCTTTCGCCCGCGAAGTGGTCGCCGGTCATCCGACGGCGATTGTCGCTGCTAGCCACTCGCTCGACGATGCGCGGCGCGTGCAGTTGGCGTTGAGTTATGAGAATTTGCGCATTTACGCCAACGATGATCTGACCGGCACGGAGATGGGCGGAGCGGTCAAAAACGTCATCGCGCTCGCCGCTGGCATGGTCGTCGGTCTCGGTTTGGGGGCGAACAGCGTGGCGGCGTTGATCACGCGCGGTTTGGCGGAGATGACGCGCTTGGCGGTGGCTGTGGGCGCCCGGTTCGAGAGTATGTTGGGATTGGCGGGTGTGGGCGATCTGGTTCTGACCTGCACGAGCGAACAATCGCGCAACCGGCGCGTCGGGCGAGAATTGGGGCGCGGGCGGCGGCTCGAAGAAGTTCTCGGCGAAATGCACGAGGTGGTCGAAGGGGTGCGAACCACTCACGCCGTTCGGTTGTTGGCTGCGCGCCGCGGCGTGCGGATGCCGATCACCGATGCCGTGCACGCTGTGCTCTACGGCGGCTACGGGGTTCGCCAAGCGGTCACCGAGTTGATGTCCAGACCGCTGCGCGACGAGTTCGATTAACCATTGGACTCGATCTCGGGAAAAGGGCTAAACTTAACATCCCGATCCTCATCGGGGCAGCGGGGCGGCAAATGGAAGAGCGGGTCATCGTCACGAATCGGGCTGCATTGCATGACTACCACATCCTCGATCGCTACGAAGCGGGAATCGCTTTGACCGGCACCGAGGTCAAGAGCATACGCAACGGCCAGATTCAACTTCGGGATTCCTACGTTGCCGTGCGCGACGGCGAAGCGTGGCTGATGAACGCGCACATTTCACCCTACGCCCACGGCAACCGACTCAATCACGAGCCGCTGCGCACGCGCAAGTTGCTTCTCCATCGCCACGAGATAGAGCGCTTGGCGAAAGCGGCCAACATTCGCGGCATGACGCTCGTTCCGACGCGCGTCTATTTGAAGAACGGGCGCGTCAAGCTGGAAATCGGTGTGGCGCGCGGCAAAAAGATGCACGACAAGCGCGAAACCGAAATGCGCCGCACCATCGAACGCGAAACTCGTGCGCAACTCAAACAACGTCGTAGCAAAGTCGAATAGAAAGGGAGTCATGCATGGAGATAGAAGTCAGCTCAGGGCGGTACAGAGAAGCGGCAGTGGATGCTCTGGCGGTCGCCGTCTTCAAAGATGAGCGAGCCGACGAAGGATTCTTGCGAGAGTTGAACGATGCCGTCGGTGGCATCCTCGCCGACGTCGTCGGCACAGACGAGTTCAAGGGCAAGGAAGGCGAAACCGCCTACATCCATCTGGCGCAAGGCAGCCAATTGACGGCGCGTCGTCTGCTGTTGGTCGGCGTCGGCGAGAAGCAGGATTATCGCCCGGCCGCCGTTTCGCAATGGGCCGGCACGGCTGTGCGCGCGCTTCGCAGCCGAGGGGCGAAAGCGGTCGGCTTTGTGCCGCGCGCCGCCGACCTCGGCCCGGAACAAGCAGCAGCTTCGGCCATCGAAGGGGCGATCATCGGCCTGTTCGAGACGGACAAGTACCGCACGGTTGACAAGGACGAGCGGCGTATTGAACGGTTGCTCGTCATCGAAGACGGCGACGAAGCCGCCTTGCGGCGCGGTGCCGAGCGCGGGCGTGTCATTGGCGAAGCGGTCAACCTCGCACGCGATCTAGCCAATGAACCGAGCGTCTTCATGACGCCGACCATTCTCGCCGAGCGTGCCAAACAGGTCGCCGAAGAGTGCGGCTTGGAATTCGACGCGCTCGATCCGGCGCGCATGGAACAAGAGGGCATGGGCGCATTGCTCGCCGTCGCGCGCGGGTCGGAAGAGCCAGCGCGTTTGATCGTGCTTCGCTACACGCCCAAAGGCAAAAAGAAGGGCGATGGTCTGCTCGCGCTGGTCGGCAAGGGCGTGACCTTCGACACTGGCGGCATCTCGATCAAGCCGAGCGAAGGCATGGATCAGATGAAATACGACATGTCCGGTGGGGCGGCGGTGATCGCCGCTATGCGAGCGATTGCGCAACTGGGCGTTTCGA
>CAKZOF010000047.1 GCA_937135995.1 uncultured Pyrinomonas sp. | reverse complement strand
GCCCCCATGTCGGCGCGCCCGGTGGCGACGTTCTGCCGCCGCTTGAGCACCAGCGGTACCACGATGTCGTTCGACACCATGATGGCGAGCGCGACCGATTCGACGATCACCATGGCGGTTGCCGCGGACAGGCCGCCGATGAATACGGCGATCGTCAGGATCGGCGAGCCGCCCGCCTGCGGCAGCGCCAGCACGAACATGTCGCTGTCGACTGCACCTATCGGAAACACGATCAATCCCGCAAGCGCGATCGGGATGACGAACAGGTTGATAGCGAAGACCGTTCGCCAGAGTCGAAACGTCGTTCGTCGTTTCACTGCATGCGCCTCCGTCGATGATCGAAAAGCTGTTTGAAAAGAAAAAATCCTCCGGGCGAAAGACGCGCTCTTGTCGCCGAACGCTCGGCTGGTTTCGCAACGACGATCGAAACCGGTGCCGCGGGCGCTCTGGCGAGTAGTCCAGAATTCGAGCAATTTATCTTCCTAAGACCGCGGGGCATGATATCACCTTTCGCGGGTTTGACGAGCCCCTTGGACCCGCGAGGTGGCGAAATCATCAATTGCAAGGCGCGGATGAAGCAGCGCACGAGCTCGGCGTCGAACTTCTTTGGGGAGGACCGACCGAAGTCGATCCGGCAAAACAGAATGAAGCGGTCGAGGCGTGGAGCGCGCGGAGTGGAGGCCATCGCCGTCAGCGTTGAAAAACGCGTCGACATCTTGACCGTGTTGCGCAAAGCGCGTGAGGGCGGGAGTTCAGGGCGGCCCGAGACCTAGTTTCAGCGCAAGTCGTCATTCCGAGGACGAAGACGGCAGGTTGCCTGCTCGACGGAGAATCAACCTAGACTTGACGCACGACGAGCAATTTGCAAGCATCGGGGATCGTACAGAACGCGTCTGTCGCTTTGAAGAGATATGAACTACGAAGACGTCATCGCCGATTTCGCTACTCGCACCAAAAAGAACCTCGAGCTGATCCGAAGGCTTCAAGCCGAAGATCCCGAAAGCGAAATCTATGAAGTAACACAACTTGTCAATTCTATGCTCGGTCTTCTTGTCTTTCCCAAAGAGCGATACTTCAAAGAGATCCCGGAGACGTCGCTAGCGGAACTCGAAGCGCAAGGTTGGCCGATTCCAAAGATGAGAGGCGACTTTAAAAATCCCGAAACGCTCAGGCAATTGATTCGTCTGCTGCGCAACTCAATCGCCCACTTCAATCTTGAATTCGTAGTGAATGAGCGGCAGCAGATCTCCGGGTTGATCCTTTGTAACATGCAACGCGGAAAGAAGACATGGGAAGCGGAATTAAGTCTCGGTGATCTCGAAGGCATCACTGAGCGATTCATTGAGTTGTTGTGCAAGCGGTGACGGCTGCTGGCATTCGCTTCAAAGGCGGGCATCAACGTATTGAGGACGATTCGAGGAGCCCCCGAAGGTCGATTCGGAAGCGTGCTTCAGGCTTTCTTCGAGTGAACGGTTCAGTCGAATTGCGGGAGACGAGAACACCCAGCGCGGCGATTGCCGTCATCAAAAATCGCCCGGCTCACTTTGCATAAACTGCCCACTCATGGTTTAAGTTCCTGAGCGATCTCGCTCGGCCACGTCGGCGTCCGATAATGGAAGTTACGTAAAAGCTGGGGCGGAATAACGAGATAGGGGACGATCAGGTGCAGCGTCCTCGCCCAAATCGGTGCGCGCACTCATTCCTTGCACTCCGGTGAAGAGTTCAGCAGACGTTGATGTGCGACTTACGGGTTCGCTCGCACGGTTTGCCCTTGTACCAGGTGCGCATGT
>CAKZOF010000046.1 GCA_937135995.1 uncultured Pyrinomonas sp. | reverse complement strand
TCTTCTACGACCAACGCCTCATCTAACAGCGCTTCCGCGACGGTTGCCGCAAACAAACCTTCCTTAGGCGATGAGTCAGCCAACGCGATGAGCAAGCCCGGCGCAACGGCAGCGATGAACAAGTCTGTCGGCGGCGCAACGACGGCGGCGGCTCAACCCGCGCCGAGCGGCGGGGCCAACGCAAACAGCAACCTTGCGCCCAACGGCGAGGCGAAGAGGAGCGATATCCCGCCAGCGGCAGTGGCCGCGCTCGATAAGTCGGTGCCCGTCGCGCCCACTGCTCCGGCCAAAGTGCCTGTGGAAATCAAAGCGGCGGGCGTTCGCGTAGAGGGCGACGTGCCTCCGCCGCCCGCGCCGAAGCCTTTGCTCAAGCCGATTTCGGGCGGAGTGTTGAACGGACGCGCGATCAGCTTGCCGAAGCCGATCTACCCAGAGGCGGCCAAGCGGGCGCGCGCGCAGGGCGTAGTCAACGTCGAAGTGGTGGTCGATGTTTCTGGTCGCGTGATCTCGGCGCGCGCTGTCAGCGGTCCGACGTTGTTGCACGAAGCGGCGGTGGCGGCGGCGCGGCAGGCGCGTTTTACGCCGACCTTGCTCTCAGGTCAGCCCGTCAAGGTTTCCGGCGTGATCACCTACAACTTCGTTTACGAACAGTAGGCTGAAGATCGAGATGCCCCTGGCAACGAAAGGAAGACTCGCATGGCTTTAACTGGACAATTGAACGACCTCTCTCTTGCGGAACTGATCGAATTCTTCTGCAATCAGCGCAAAACGGGGCGGCTCAAGGTTGCCTACCCGCAGGTCCCCGGCATCTTCTACATCAAGGATGGCGAGTTGGTGGATGCGCGCGTCGGTGCGCTCGCGGGCGTCGAGGCCGTTTACTACGCTTTACGCCAGCCCAACGCGCGCTTCGACTTCCAGCCGCAGCGGGAAGCTTCCGAAAGGACGATCCACGAGCCTTGGGCACAGGTCGTGCTTGAAGGGCTACGTCGGTTGGACGAAGGGGTTCCCGTGGGTGATCCGCTCGCCGGACTGAGCGAAGATGATCTCGCCCGGTTGCGCGAGGAGAGCGCAGATGACACGAGCGCCGAGGCGGTTCCCTTTGCCATGTCAGCCAACGGCGATGGTCGCCGCCGCGCAGTGGGCGTCGGTGTGGCTGCCGTCGCGCTGTTGATTTGCGCGACGGCGGTGGGTGCGTTGACCGATTGGTTCGGACTGAAGCGCGCCAACACGGTTGTAGCCGCACCGCCCGCTGCGGCAGTGCCCCAGCCGCAGCCGACGGCCACGCCCGCCGTCGAGGCAGCACCGCAGCCGAGCGTCGAGGCGGAACGCGCGGCCAAGGACGCTGCCGAAGCGACCAAGATGGAGCTTGTGCGCCGCGAGCGCGAGCGAGCCGAACGCGAGCGTCGTCAAGCCGAAAAGAACGCGCGTGAAGTGCAGTCTGCCGAAACGCAGAAGAAGCCGGAAGCTGTCGGCGGACAGACGGTGATGGTGCGCGTCTTTGTCGATGATCAAGGGCGCGTTTTGCAGGCAACGGTCGCCACCTCGCGCCCCGGCATGGAAGCCTACGAGGCTTCGGCGCTGAGGATCGCGCGGCAACGCCGCTATCCGAGCGGCAAGAGCGGATGGGTGACGGTCCCGATCAAGTTCAACTGATCGAGCGTGCGCGTCAACTTGCTCGATCGGTTTCGAAGAACGTGACCTCGCCATCCACGATGCGCGCCAAGTACTCGCCGTCGCGCATGACCCACGCGATGCGATGGCCTTGGCGTGCGAGTTCGGCCCAGCGACTCTTTTTGTTCGGATTCTGCTCGACGAGGCGCAGGCCGTGACCGAGTTCAACGTAGCGCACGCCGGAGCGTGGGAAGCGGCGCACGCCGCTTCCATCGCTGAACAGCTTGTCGAAAGCGCGGCGGATTTCGTCTGGATCGAGTTTGTGCTTCGGTGCGTCGTTCATGGCAGCATCCCATCGCGGGGCTGACGGTCGAGCGCGCGTTCGATCTTTTCGAGCAGTTCTTTGGCGCGAAAAGGTTTGGCAACGTAGTCGTCGAATCCGGCAGCCAAGGCTCTTTGCCGGTCGCGCTCCATGGCGAAGGCCGTCACGGCGATGCACGGGATGCGCCGTGTACGCTCGTCGGCGCGAAGTTCGCGCAACACGCTCCAGCCATCGAGCGATGGCATCGAGATATCGAGCAAGATCAGCGAGGGGGCCTCGCGGCGCGCCAGTTCCAAACAGTCACGTCCGTTCTGCGCTTCTCGAACTTGGTAGCCGTTGGATTCGAGGATAACGCGAAGCAGCTCGCG
>CAKZOF010000045.1 GCA_937135995.1 uncultured Pyrinomonas sp. | reverse complement strand
CGATCGCCGTGCTCTCCGAGCACTATCGCGGGCTGCACCACTACTTCCGGCAGACCTTCAGCCAGGTGACCAACCCGCCGATCGATTCCCTCCGCGAGACGCGGGTGATGACGCTGAAGACGCGGCTCGGCAACCTCGGCAACATCCTCGACGAGGATCCGACGCAGTGCGACATGCTGATGCTCGACAGCCCGGTGCTGTCGAACGCCGAGTTCGCGGCGATGCGGGAATACATGGGCGACTCCGCCCGCGTCGTGGACTGCACCTTCCCCGCGCATGAGGGGGAGCCTGGGCTGCGCCGCGCCATAGAGCGCATCCGGCGCGAGGCGGAAGAAGGCGTGCGCTCCGGCTGCGCCCATGTGATCCTGACGGACGAGGCGCAGGGGCCGGAGCGCGTCGCGATCCCGATGATCCTCGCCGTCGGAGCGGTGCACACGCATCTCGTGAGGACGTCGCTCCGCACCTTCACGAGCCTCAACGTCCGCTCGGCCGAGTGCCTCGATGTGCACTACTTCGCGGTGCTGATCGGCGCCGGCGCCACCACGGTGAACGCCTATCTGGCGCAGGAGAGCATCGCCGACCGCCACCGCCGCGGGCTGTTCCCGGGCCTCTCTCTCGAGGAATGCGTCGCCCGCTACAAGAAGGCGGTGGACAAGGGTCTGCTCAAGATCATGTCCAAGATGGGCATCTCGGTGCTCTCCTCCTACCGCGGCGGCATGAACTTCGAAGCGATCGGCCTCTCGCGAGCGCTGGTCGCCGAGTTCTTCCCCGGCACGCCGTCGCGCATCTCGGGCATCGGGCTCTCGGGGATCGCGCGCCGGGTTCTCGCCCTGCACCGCAAGGCGTGGGATTCGGCGGCGGTGACGCTGCCGGTCGGCGGGCTGTACAAGCTGCGCCGCCGCGGCGAGGCGCACGCCTTCGACGGCACGCTGATCCACATGCTGCAGAAGGCGGTGGAGACGGACTCCTACCAGACCTTCAAGCGCTATTCCGAGGCGGTGCGCGCCCTGCCGCCTGTGGCGCTGCGGGACCTGCTCGACTTCCGCACCGAGAAGGTGACGCCAATCCCGCTCGAGGAGGTCGAGAGCATCACCGAGATCCGCAAGCGCCTGGTGGCACCCGGCATCTCGCTCGGCGCGCTCGACTTCGGCGCGGCACTCCGGCAGTTTCTCGACCAAGAGACCACAAGCGACATACTCTTGATGCGCGGCAGCCGTGCGATCCCGTTCGGCACGCACCGCTTCCATGTTCCGTTCGAGCGCATCATACCGGCGGAAGCGCTCGCCTAGCTCGGCAGCGCGCCGCTTCGCGTCATCGAGTTCGACGCGCGCTCTTTGCAGCCGCAGGCTCGCATCTGACTCGCGCTCGGCCTCGGCGCGCAGCAAAGTCATCTGCCCGCGCGGGTCGCCCAACACGCGGAGTTCGTTCTCCACGCTCAGCAGATCCGTTTCCAGTCGAGGAAGTCCGGCGGCCACCGCCTCCGCCATTTTCAACTCTTCTTTCAATCTGCTCCCTTCTTCTTCGATCTCCTGCAAGCGCGCCCGCAAAGCATCCAGTTCGGCGTGCTTCAGCGCTTCTCGCTGCCACTTCTTGATTTCAGCATCGAGGCCGACCATCTGCGCCTGCCGTTCGGCCAGCCGAGCCTTGTCTGCATGTGCAAGGGCGGAGAGTCTTTCACGCGCAAGACGCAGCGCCTCGCGTTTGCTGGCGCACCGCGCCTCGTCCTGTTCGAGGCGCAGCCGCACTTCTTTGAGGCGCGCTACGGCGATCTGCCCTGCTTGCGCCTGTTTGACGCGTTCGGTCAAGCGGGCGAGTTCTTTTTCGAGCTTCTTCAACCGAGCGCGATTGGCCCCGAGATGTTGGATGAAATAGCTCTCCAGCGTCTCACCCTCGGCCAGATTCAAGCAGCGCGCCGAAAGGATCGGTCAGAGTCCGCCCGCGACCTCGCGCTGCATGCGCTCGTCACGCTCGATCGTGGCACGCAAGCGCCCCACCTCATCGCGCAACTGGCTCTCTTCCCGTTCGAGCACTGGCAGTTCAGCGGCCACGGTAGCGCGTTCTTCTAACTGTTCGGCCTCGCGGCGCAAATCGTCGAGCGACGCCTCGAGTTGCTGTACTTCTTGCGCCATCTCGCGTGCCCTCTCTTCGAGCAAGCGCCGCTCGTTGAGCGCTTCGCGCAGCGCGGCGATCTCGTTTTCGAGGCCGAGTCGCTCGCTCTCCAAGGATTCGACGCGCTGCTGTGCGTCGCGCGCCGCTTCTGCCTGCCGGATGCGTTCGCGCGTCTGTTTGTGCTGCGCGCGCAGACGTTCGAGAGCCTCGCGCAATCTGTTGGCCCGTTCGGCGCTGGCCTTGAGTTCGGCGCGCAGTTCGCGCAAGCGGTCGCGCTCACGCTCCAAGTCCTCTTGCCGTTCGACCAACGGGCCGATTTGCTGCAAACGCGCGCGCGCCTCTTGCGCCCGGCGCAACTCTTCCTCGAGGTTCTGCACGCGATTCTGCGCGTGCAGAACCTCTCGCTCCGTCGCGTCCATCTCGGCGCGCAAGCGGTCGCGCGCGATCCTCTCCTGCTCCAGTCGTCGTAGTTCAGCGAGCGCGCGCAGGTGCGCTTCGTAATCGTCGCGCGTCGTGCGTTGCCGTTCCGCAGCGCGTTCCGTTTCGGCGAGCCGTTGTTTGGCTTCCGCCAATCGGCGTCCGGCCCCGTCGGCGATGGCCGCCTGCTTTTGCCAGAGCGCGTGCGTTTCACCGACTAGACGCGCGGCCTCTTCCCACCGCGCTACGCGCGCCATGGCGGCTTTCGTCTTCTGTTCGAGTTCACCGAGCGCCGCGCGCAGTTCCTTGAGATGAGCTTCAATTCGCGCAAGGTCTGCCGTCAAAGTTTCGTAGTTTGCCAACCTCCCTTCGGCGTTGGCGATCTGCCGGTCCACGTCCGCGATGCGCTCTTGAATCAACCGTGTCGTCTCGATCAAGCGGGCGCTGCTTTCGCGGTACTCTTCGACCTTGAGCAAGCGATCGAAAGAGGCTTTGCGTTGCGCCGGAGCGAGCATGAATTCAGCGGTGAACGCGCCTTGCGGCACGCCGATCGCCGAGCGAAAGAGCGCCTTCGTGTCCGTCCCCGGCTCGATGCCGAGATGAGGACGCAGGAAATTGCGCACGTCCGCCCGCCCTTCGGCCAAGCGTATGTTGAGCGCCGGATCGTAAACGTAGTAGGTCTGCGCCGTGTTTCGATAGACGGTGTACTGCCGATCGTCCAAGTGACTCTGAAACGTGACGCGCACCCAACCGCGCGCCGCGCCGCGGCGCAGGAAATCTTCCTGTTTGTAATCCAACGAATCGAACAGTGCCCAGGCGATGGCTTCGAGAATGGTCGTCTTGCCGACGCCGTTGCACCCGACAATGGCGATCTTGCCTCGCTCGAACTCGAACTCAGCTCGGGCGAACGATTTGATGTTCTCTATCTCGACCCGCGTGATATGCATCGCTCGTCTTCTCCGAAAACGCGCCCTCGTTTGCGCCGATCACACTCGCTTATCATACCACCAGCGCGCTCGACCGGGTCACAGCGACCTGTTTCAGGTCGGCTCGAACCAGATTCTTTCTGCGTTCACCTGGTCGCTGCATCGGCGACGATGCCGACTCGGGCATCTTCTTTGGACGCCGAGAAGCAGTGCAAGCGACGCGATCATTGCCTCACCCCCCATCTTGCGCGCCCCAACCGCCTAAGAGGCGATGCGCTCGTAACTTCTTCTCGCTCAAACAGAACCATTTCACCCCAAACGCTAAGAGGCGACTGTTCGCGAATAGCCGCCTCTTGGCATCTCGGTCGTGAGCCGCGAAATCGGACCTACTTCTCGCCGCGTTGCAGTTCGACTTCGGTCTCGAGATCGACCGACAACCGACGCACGTCCGGCTCGCTCATCGGTTCGAGCAGCCGCAACGCTTCATCGAGCACGCGTCTTTGGTGTTCAGGCCAATTCGGTTGGCCAGCCACCGCCCCGAACTGTCCTGGGTAGAAGCCGGCGCGCGGTGGTCGCACGCTGTCGGTAACTTCGCGCTCGACGGCGATCATCATCGTCGGGATGCCAGCAGCTTCGATGAAGCGCGCCGCCAGCCCCATCGTCTGGTGACAGAGACGCGAAGCTGGAATGAGCAACACGGCTTGCGCTTCGTAACGCTTGATGCGTTCGATCAAACGCGGCAGGGCGTGATCGACGAAACGGCCCGCATCGGTGATGAAGCCGCAGAAGCTCCAGAAAGCGGGCACCAGCCGCCCGATGATGTTGTTGTCCTCGAACTCGAAGAGGCGTCGCAACGGGATTTGCGCGTTGATGTCCTTTTCCACTGCCGATGGGTCGTAGCCGCGCGCGACGAAGCGCAGGTCAGCCGGTTCGACCAAGGTCGGGATCTCGCGAAAACTCGTGTCTCCGCCCGGGGCCTTGGCATCGAACGGCTCGGTGCCGTCGATGTAAGCGCCCGCTGAACTGACGAGCGCGAGGTTCAACAACGGCAACGCGCGTCGCAGCGGCGTGAAAGGAGCGCGCCGGTTCTCGACGAAAGGATAGTCGTCCAGATCATCGCTCGCCGGATCGTGCGCCCGCGCCCAGTCTCGATAACGCTCACGCCAGTCGTTGATGTTTTCGATGATCTCCACAGCCTTCTCCCGCTGAAGTTGTTGCTCGAACGCAAAGCTGGAGATTGTACGGTGAAACGGGACGAAAAGCCACCCCATCGCGTCCGCCAGAGCGTCGCGCCTCCGCCTGAGCGACGGTTGTCATGGGAGCAATCCGTCGGTCACTCTGCCCGAACCGCGCGCCTAAAAGAAGCGATCCCGATTGTGTGCCGTCGGGGCTCGACGCGCGGCGAAGAAAGCGATGGCTGCGGCGATCAGACCGATGCCCAGAGTCGCCACTGAAAGCATGTGCCAACTACCGAAGGCTTGACGAAGCGGATCGGTTGCCGCCAGCGCATCGATCGGGCCAGACATCGCGCGGCGTATGGCTTGAATGCGCGCGCCGATCAACAAACCGCAGAGATTAGCAGCAGCAAGCAGCGCGAGCGCCGCTGTCTGCGTGCGCCGCGTCCCGGTCCATTTGGCGCTCGCCAGCAAAGCGAGCGCCACCGCTAGCCCGGACCAGTTGAGCACAGGTAGCACGCGCCCAACCACGGCGCCCGCTAGCTCTCTGCTTGGAAGCACGGCGAAGAGCGTCGGAGCCACCGTCGTACTAAAGAAGAGCGCGCCGCCGAACCATGCCGCAAGCGCCAGCGCGCCCGCATCGCGCGCCCATGCAGGCGCGTAACTTCGTTCATGACCCTCTGCCATCGCCCTCAATTGACCGCTTCAGAGGCGGTTTCGATCGTCTCGTCATCGGACGATTCGAGCAGCGAAGCGCTCGTCACTTTGTCGCCCTCTTCCGTCTTGATCAGACGCACGCCGGAAGCGCTGCGCCCCGTCTTGCGGATCTCGCTCGCTTCGATGCGAATCAGCTTGCCGTGCTGCGTGATGATCATCACTTCGGAATCGTCCTCCACCGGGAAGACGGCGACGACTTTGCCCGTCTTTTCAGTGGTCTTCATGTTGATCACGCCGCGCCCGCCGCGCGATTGCAGGCGGTAATCTTTGATCGGCGTCTGTTTGCCGTACCCTTGCTCGCTGATCGAGAGCATGCGCTCTTTGTCGTCCTTGGAAACGGCGCACAGCGCGACGACGTAATCGCCCGAACGCAGTTCAATACCGCGCACGCCGCGAGCGGCGCGCCCCATTGGACGCACTTCGGATTCATCGAAACGAATCGCCATGCCGTCGTGCGTCGCGATGAAGATGCGCTTGTTGCCGTCGGTCAAAACGACGTCGAGCAGCGCATCGCCTTCGTCGATGCCGATCGCGATGATGCCGTTCGAGCGTATGTTCTGGAATTCGCTGAGCGCCGTTTTCTTGATGGTTCCTTTGCGCGTCACCATGACGACGTAACGATCTTCGGAGAAGTCGCGCACGGCGACGATGCCGGCAAGCTTCCGGTCGCTCGGGATGTTGATCAAGTTGACGATCGCCTTGCCGCGCGCCGCGGCTGGCGCATCCGGAATCTCGTGAACCTTCAGCTTGTAGACCTGCCCGTCGTCGGTGAAGACAAGCAGGTAGGCATGCGTTGAGGCAACGAACAGGTGTTCGACGAAATCCCCGTTCTTCGCCGCCGCGCCGAAACGCCCCTTGCCGCCGCGCCCTTGCCGCTGGTAGGCGGTAACAGGCGTCCGCTTGATGTAGCCGGATTTGGTCACCGTGATCACCACGTCCTCGTCGGCGATCAGATCTTCAATGCGCAGCTCGACGCCGGCATCGACGATCTTGGTGCGGCGTTCATCGCCGAAGTTCTTCTTCACCTCTTCGAGTTCTCGGATGATGACGCGTCGCAGGGCCGCTTCGCTCGCCAGAATCTCTTCGAGTTCGGCGATCTGGCGGATGATCTGTTCGTACTCTTCGAGCAGTTTCTGCCGCTCGAGCGCGCTCAAACGACGCAACTGCAAGTCGAGGATCGCCTGCGCCTGTTGCTCGCTGAAACGCAGCCGCGCCATGGTCTTCTCGATCTGCGCGACGAAGCTCGCCGCCGTCTGATTCGCGCCCTTCCACTCCTTGATCTCCCGCGTCGTCGCCAGCTCGCCCATCAACCATCGCCGCGCTTCATCAACGTTGCGCGCGTTGCGGATGAGCGGGATGATCACGTCGAGCGCGTCGATCGCCCGGTTCAAGCCTTCGAGGATGTGGGCGCGGGCGCGCGCGCGCCGGAGTTCATACTCCGTGCGGCGACGGATGACCTCGCGGCGAAACTCGACGAACGCTTCGAGCATCTCTTTGAGGTTCAACACGCGCGGTTGCCCGCCGACGATTGCCAAGTTGATGATGCCGAACGAAGTCTGCAGCGGCGTCATCTTGTACAGCTTGTTCAAGACGATCTGCGGCACGGCATCGCGTTTGAGTTCGATGACGATGCGCATCCCTTCGCGGTTCGACTCGTCGCGCAAGTCGACGACGCCTTCGATCTTCTTCTCGTTGACCAACTCGGCGATGATCTCGATCAATCGCGCTTTGTTCACTTGAAACGGGATCTCGGTGATCACGATGGCATCGCGCTCTTGCGCGCCGCGCCCGATACGGTCGATCGCCGCACGCGCGCGTAATTGAATGACCCCGCGCCCCGTCTCGTAAGCCTGGCGAATGCCTTCGCGCCCGTAGATGAACCCTCCAGTCGGAAAGTCCGGCCCCGGAACGTACTGCATCAACTCGCCGACGGTGATCGAGGGTTTCTTGATGAGCGCGATGGTCGCGTCTATGAGTTCGGTCAAATTGTGTGGCGGGATCTTGGTCGCCATGCCGACGGCGATGCCTTCGGCGCCGTTGGCCAAAAGATTCGGGAAACGGACTGGAAGCACCGTTGGCTCTGACAGCGATTCATCGTAGTTCGGATGAAAATCGACCGTCTCTTTCTCGATGTCAGCAAGCACGGCGTCGGCCAGACGGTGCAAACGCACCTCCGTGTAGCGCATCGCCGCCGCAGCGTCACCATCGATGCTGCCGAAATTGCCCTGCCCGTCGATGAGCGGATAGCGCATGGAGAAGTCCTGCGCCATGCGCACGATCGTTTCGTAAACGGCCGCGTCGCCGTGCGGATGGTATTTGCCGATGGCATCGCCCACGACGCGGGCGCTCTTCTTGTAGGGTTTATTGTAGGTATTGCCAAGTTCGTGCATGGTCCAGAGCACGCGCCGATGCACAGGCTTGAATCCATCGCGCACGTCGGGCAGCGCTCGCCCGATGATGACCGACATCGCGTAGTCGAGATACGAGCGCCGCATCTCGTCTTCGATATTAACGTAGTTACGCTCAACAGATCCCGTTTCCATCTCGCAACCTTTCAGTGAAGTTTCGCGTCTCGCCGCAAACCCGCGCCCACAGCATCGCTTCTGCCGTTCTCATTTCGCTCGCTTTTGGATAGAATTCTCGACCGGGGACTTGCTGCCCGTCCGAGGGCACGCCCGGCTCCTTCGCTGGACACACTTCGGCCTAGCATCGAGCGGTCTCGCTTTCTTGTCGCCGCTGGGAGCAGGGTTGAAAGACGCGACAGAAGCGACGGCGAGTCTCCGGCGCTGTAGGCTCGCAAAGCACAGTATATTGTAGCTCAAAGCCGCCTTGCGAGCAAGTCTTTGGCTCACTTAAGTCTTTGATAAATCAACGACTTTCGCTTCCAGCGTCTTCGCCTCGACGACCGCAACATCTAGAGAAGATTAGACTCTTCGCCACCACCGTCGAGCCACCACGGCGACGCGCGGCGGGCGGCCCGAAACCCACCGGCCCTGAAGCGGCGGACTCTGGGCGAGGGAGTGGCTCCTCAGCCTTAGCTATAGCGTAGTTGACGCGCAACGATTAACAGGGGACAGATGAACCAGAAGGGATCACGCCGTCTGCGCGAACGCTTGAACTTCTCGCTGCCGCTGCGCGTTCGCGCGCGCGAGAGCCAGAGCCACGAGTGGACCGAAATGACGCGCTCGATCGATCTTACGCCGTTCGGCGCGCGTTTCCTTCTTCGCCATCCGACCGAACGCGGGCGCTTGTTGCACTTGACGATCCCGATGCCGCGTCAACTGCGCTGCTTCGATCACACGGAGCCGCAATATCGCATCTGGGCGCTGGTCCGGCACGTCCGGCCTCGCCCGCGCGAGGGCGACGACATCTGCTTCGAAGTGGGCGTCGCCTTCATCGGCAAACGTCCCCCCGAAAGCTTTCTTCGCGATCCGACCTGCCGCTACGAGCCGCAAGGAGCGGACGCCGAAGGCATGCTGGCGATCACGGAGAGCGTCGTCGAACGGGCGGAGAAGACGCGCCTTCACGTTCCGGCGGAGGTCGTCATCGAGCTTTTCGATGATGCCAGCAGCAGCCGAACGCGCGAGGAGACGGTGACCGAGAACATCAGCCCCGAAGGGGCCGCCGTCTTCACCACGCTCGAGATCGAACGCGGGCGGTTCGTTCGCGTGCGCGATGCGCGCAAGCCCGATTTCGCGCTGATCGCCGTCGTGCGCGCGCGGCCCGTTGGGGCCGACCACATCGCGCGGCTACATTTGGAGTTCGTCGACGGCAAGTGGCCCATCGAAGGACTCGGCTGAGAGACATCTTTTCACGCAGGAGCGAAACGAGCGCGAGGCGACGGTGCTCTGTGCAGTCCTGCGCACCGGCAGTTCAAATGCGCGGAGACGTTTGCGCCCCGATCGTTGATCGGTCATAGTAGTGAAACGGGATGGAAGAAGCCGTCTCCCACAAAAAGAGCGTGCCGCCGCGCTCTTCCATGGTCTTGCCGCAGTGGACCATCGAGCTGCTACGTCCGCCCGCGCGTGTGCTATCGAAGCTGCTGTGGCGCATCGAGTTTCGCGGCACAAACCGCATTCCGCGCGAGGGCGGATTGGTCATCGCCGCCAACCACCAGACCTACATCGATCCAGTCTGGATCTCCATTCCAATCGAGCGACCCCTACGCTATCTGGCGTGGGACGAGGCATTCGACTGGCCCATCGTCGGACCGCTGATGCGTCTTTTCGGCGCGTGGCCGCTGCAGATCGAAGGGCGCGATCCGAAGGCGATCCGCCGCGCCATTCAATGGATCAGAAGCGGCGGCGCCGTTGTTATCTTCCCCGAAGGCGGGCGCGGCCATCCGGATGGGTCGCTGAAGCGCTTCAAACCCGGAGCCGTTCGCATGGCCATCGAGGCACAAGCTCCCATTCTGCCGGTGACGATTCGGGGCGCACACCGCGTTTGGCCGACGGGCCAAAGGCTGCCGCGTTTTTCGCCCGTCGAGATCGTTTATCACGAGCCGTACCGCATCGCGCTGCGTCCCGGCGAAGAGGCGAGAGAGTGTGCGCGGCGCGAGACGGAAGCCCTGCGCGCGCGCATCGCTTCGGCGCTGTGATCTCGGCGCAGACGAAGGGCACGGCGCTTCCTCTTCGCACGCCAAGATGCGGGTTAGTCCACGTAGTTGGCGCTTGCGTTGCTTGTGCTTCTTCTTCGCGCGCCGAGATCGTGGGCGTTGCCCTCTGCCAAAGGCCGTTTGCGCGCCGCCAGCGAAACGTTCGCCTTGGGCGCGCAAACGGCAAGGCGCTTTCATGGCGCAGCGAGAACGCGCATCATCGCTTCGTGAACGAGCCCGTTGCTCGCCAGCACGGGCGCGCGATAAATGGAGAACGGGCGACCTTGGTAATCGGTCACGCGCCCGCCGGCCTCTTCGACGAGCAATGCTCCGGCGGCCACGTCCCACGGATTCAAGCCTTCTTCCCAGAAGCCATCGAAGCGCCCGCTGGCGACATAGGCGAGATCGAGCGCAGCGCTTCCATCGCGCCGCACGGCCTGCGCCGTCATGATGAAGTTGCGAAAGTGGCGCACGAATTCGCCACGCTCGCGCACGTCGTACGGGAATCCGGTGCAGAGCATCGCCTTGTTCAAATCTTCGACGTCGGAGACGCGAATGCGCCGCCCATTCAAAGTCGCGCCCGCGCCGCGTTCAGCAGCGAACAATTCGTCGCGCATCGGGTCATAGACAACGCCGAGCAGGATCTCGCCCTGGTGTTCGAGCGCGATGGAAACGGCGAAGACCGGATATCCGTGCGCGTAGTTGGTGGTCCCGTCGAGTGGATCGACGATCCAAACGTAATCGCTCCGTCGCTCTCCGGCGTCGCTCGGCCCTGATTCCTCGGCGAGAATGGCGTGGCGCGGGTAGTAATTTCTGATGCGCTCGATGATGAAACGCTCGGAAGCGAGATCTGCTTCCGTCACGAGATCGATCTCGCCTTTGTGCGAAACTTCGGTGATGCGTCCGAAACGCTCGGCGAGGATGCGCCCGGCCTCGCGCGCCGTCTGCACTGCAAAATCGAGCAAGTTCTCAGCCTCTTTGTTCTCAAAGGTTGCTCAGCGCGTCGTCACGAGCCTGTCGACGGCGGACGACGTGCTGAGCGTGTCGTGTTCTCGAAGATTTCTCGGAGCGTCGCTGTCAAGGGTGTTCAAATCACGGAAACGTCCGGGTAGAAGAACCGCCTTAGATCCGGAGTCCCTATTTTCAGATCGCTCGGACAGACGTGACACGGCCGATCCGCAAGCCTTGCGCCGAGCGCGATGATCAAGTTGGCGACGATCAGATTGTGCCGTCCGCTCGCGCTAGCTAACGCACGACCGACTCCGTCCAGATACTCGCGCTTAGTTTCGACTCGACGCTCTTCGCTCAAGTACTCTTCCACTCCGATGAAGCGATTCGAAAGCGACGACATAAAGGGTTCTCCCCAACGGCGCTTCGCACGAACTGATGACCAATGCTCCCAGAAATCTACGACCTTGGCCATAGGCCCCTTCGCACGAACTGACGACGCTTGCGGTCTGGCACTCTGCTCAAAGCATCGAGCTTTTGATCGCCTCTCTGCGCGCCGTTCAAAGCATCGGCATCTTGATTCCCTTTGCACGGGCCGTTTCAATCGCCTCGTCGTAGCCAGCATCGGCGTGGCGCACGACGCCTAGACCGGGATCGTTCGTCAACACGCGATTGAGGCGACGCGCGCCTTCTTCCGTCCCATCGGCAACGGTGACCTGGCCGGCGTGCAGGCTGTATCCGATGCCGACGCCGCCGCCGTGGTGAAACGAAACCCAGCTTGCACCGCTCGCCACATTCAAGAGCGCGTTCAAGATGGGCCAGTCGGCGACCGCGTCGGAGCCGTCCTTCATGTTCTCGGTCTCGCGGAAGGGCGAAGCAACTGATCCCGCATCCAGATGGTCGCGCCCGATGGCGACGGGCGCTTGAAGTTCGCCGCGCCGGACCAGCTCGTTGATCGCTTCGCCCATCTCCGCTCGTTCGCCGTAACCGAGCCAGCAGATGCGCGCCGGCAACCCTTGGAACTTCACGCGCTCGCGCGCTAGTCGAAGCCACCGATTCAACGTCCGATCATTGGGAAAGAGTTCGAGCGCGAGATCGTCCGTGCGATGGATGTCGTGCGGGTCGCCCGACAGCGCGACCCAGCGGAAAGGGCCGCGCCCTTGGCAAAAGAGCGGGCGGATGTATTCGGGGACAAAACCTGGGATCTCGAAAGCATCGTGCACGCCAGCATCGAACGCTTGCTTGCGGATGTTGTTGCCGTAATCGAAAGCGACGGCTCCGGCGCGCTTGAGCGCGAGCATCGCTTCGACGTGGCGCGCAATCGATGCCAGTGAACGCGCGATGTATCCTTGCGGATCGCGACGGCGAAGTTCGGCGGCTTCTTCTAGGCTCAAACCAGCCGGGATGTAGCCGTTCAACGGATCGTGCGCGCTCGTCTGATCCGTGACGGCGTCGACGTGCACGCCGCGCCGGACCAGTTCGGGAAGCACCTCAGCGCAATTTCCGACGAGACCGACCGAAAGCGCGCGTCCGTGGCTTCGCGCCTCTTCACACAAGCGCAGCGCTTCGTCCAAGTCTTCAACGAGCAGATCGCAATAGCCGGTGCGCACGCGCCGTTCGATCCGCGCGCGCTCGACCTCGATGCCGAGAAAGACCGCGCCGTTCATGGTCGCGGCCAGCGGTTGCGCGCCGCCCATGCCGCCCATGCCGCCCGAGACGATGAGCTTGCCAGCTAGATCGCCGCCGAAATGTTTCTCGCCCATCGCGGCGAACGTCTCGAACGTCCCTTGCACGATTCCTTGCGTCCCGATGTAGATCCAAGAACCGGCGGTCATCTGGCCGTACATCATCAATCCCCGCCGCTCAAGTTCGTGGAAATGCTCCCACGTGGCCCAAGCGCCGACCAAGTTCGAGTTGGCGATCAGCACGCGTGGCGCCCATTCGTGCGTGCGAAAGACGGCGACAGGCTTGCCAGACTGGACCAGCAACGTCTCGTCGTTCTCTAGCCGCTGCAACTCACGCACGATCGCTTCGAACGAAGCCCAATCGCGCGCCGCCCGCCCGCGTCCGCCATAGACGACCAAGTCTTCGGGCCGCTCGGCCACTTCCGGATCGAGATTGTTCATCAAACAGCGAAGCGCCGCTTCTTGGTGCCAGCTTCGGCAATGAAGCCGCGCGCCGCGCGGCGCACGTACCGTCCTCGCCATGGTCATCTCGCCTCCGTGCCTTGAATGCTCATGCGCTCTGCTGTCCAAAGCCTTTGTATAAAGCCTAGAATGGGAGCGAACGATTGCCCGAAGCTTGTTGGCGCAATTGCTCGATGACGGAGCGGATCGCCGGGGCGAAGTTACCGTTCGGCGCAAGCTCCAAATACTTCTCGTAGGCAGCGACCGCTTCCTTGTACTTCTCCATCTTCTCGTACGCGGCGCCGAGCAATTGATAGAGCACCGGTTCGGTATCGAACAGTTGCGCGATGGCGCGCTTGAAGGCGGACGCCGCTTCTTCGTAACGCCCGCGATCCTCCAAAATCATGCCCATCCCCGTGTAAGCTTCGGGCTGGAATCCGCGCCCTTCGCGGATGGCGCGCCGGTAGGCATCGAGCGCCGCTTCGTAGTCGCCGAGCGCGCGCAGGATACGCCCTTCCACCGCAGAAGCCTCGGGATAGACGGCCCGTGCGCGGCGCGCCGCGCTGACTTCTGCCAGCGCAGCCTCGTATTCACCGAGTTCCATGAGCACGCGCGCCAATCCAACGTGAGCGGCAGCGAAGCGCGGGCGCGCGCTGATGGCACGGCGATAAAGATCGACGGCTTGCCGTCGATCTTCTTCGCTCTTGGCTCGCTCGCGCAACTCTTCCGCCTGTTGAAAGTCCAGCTCCGCCTGATCGCGCGTGCGCACGAGCCGCACGCGCACGGCGCTCGGTCGCGGCAGGCGCACCGGCACGCTCGTTTCCCTGAAGCCCCGCGCGCGTGCGCGCAGCACGTAGCTTCCGGCCGGAACGCGCCCCAAGCTCAACCGTCCTTGGGCATCCGTCGTCCCGCAGCGTACGTCGTTCAACCAAATGACGGCGTTCGGCTCGGTTTGGACGACGAGCGCGCTCGTCGTCGGCCGCGACGCCCTCTGTTGCGCCCCGACGAACACGGTCGAAAACAGACAGCAGATCGCTGCGCAAAGCCTCGCTCGACCGAGCGAACCGTGCGCCGCGCACAAATAGTCGCTCATGGTCGCTTACCATAACCCGAGCGCGAACTCGAG